>JAQBQB010000012.1 GCA_028287235.1 Gemmatimonadota bacterium
CCACCGTATTTCTTCTTCCAGCGATACAGTGTCTGCTCGGTGACGCTGTGACGCCGCACCAGATCGGCGACCTTCGCGCCGGCGTCCCACTCCTGCAGAACCGCGATGATCTGTTCCTCCGAAAACCGGCTTTTCTTCATAGTCCTCTCGGCTGAGGACTAACAATATCACTGGATCAGCGTTCGGGTTTCACGTCACATACGTTCGCAGCCTATCGTGCGCGGACGCCGGTTTCCTTTATGAGTGCTCCGCATAGACCACGTGGTTCGACGGATCAATCTCGCCCCACCCCCGGAGCCACCCAAGAGAAGACGCCCGCGCTTTCACGCGGGCGTCTTGTCATTCACACATCCCTAACCCGCCATCCTACGGCGAGGTTCATAATCTCACGGCACCACCGGAGGCGGCGGCGCGCCTGTTTCCCCGTGGAATAAAGGCTAACCGGAGAGAGCGTGATCCCGTTCGCATGCTCGCGATGAGCGTCCTCACGATTTACCGTCTCTCCAGGAACCCTTTGCCTTCGAAGATCGCCGGCATCGCCTTTTCGATTCGCGCCGTCCTCGTCTCCGACTGCTTGGCCGCCGCAAAGTGGTACAGGTAACTCCTTTGCCGCCCGGGCGTCAGCGCCTCGAAGGCGCGCTTGAAACGCGGGTCCCGTCGGAATCGCTCGCTCAGCTCCTCGGGAACCGGAAAATCTGAGGTCGTCTTCCGGTTCAACCGCAGTCCGGCCTTTTCGACTGCGATAGCCTCGCGCACGTACGCCTTGATGGTCGCCGCTTTCGCCACGATGTCCTTCGCGCTGGTGAACTTCATCACCCGCCCGGCCTGTACCTGGCCGAGTTGCACCAGCATCTTCTTAGGATCCTTCAATAGGGCGCCCTGAAAGAAGCCCAACCCAAAGTACTCTTTGAAGCCCTGGATGATGACGATGTTCTTTCCGTCCAGTGTATAGGTGGGCTTACCCCACTTACACTCTTCCTTCATCGCAAAGCCGGCGAGCACCCGCTGCATCGCCGCGATCTCTACCGCCCACCGCTCTCGATACGCCATCTCCATGCAGGCACGACCCTCCACAATCGGTTAACACGACGTCTTGCTTCGTCAGTCGGCCGGGTAGGACTGCCGGCAGCGTATCACTTCCAGCCTACCCACCCCGGCCCGCGCACTACCCGTCCCGGCGTCGCGCCGGTCGGCTCGCCGTTCGCGAGGACGGCGACGCCGTTCACCAGTACGTCGCGCACTCCGGTGGCGTACTGCGCAGGTTTGTCGAACGTCGCGTTGTCGCGGATCGTCCTCGGATCGAACACGACGATGTCGGCGAAGTAGCCGGGCCTGAGCCGGCCACGCTCGCGCAGCCTGAGATTGTCCGCTGGCAGCGCACTGAGGCGGCGGATGGCCTCCTCGAGCGACACGAGGTGCTCATCGCGCACGTACTTGCCCAAGAATCGCGCGAAGTTGCCGTAGGCGCGGGGATGAGCGTTTGATAATAAGAAAACTCCAGAGGCCGAGTAGGCGCCTTCGTCCGAGCCGAAGCTCACCCACGGCTGCGCGAGCTGCTTGCGCACATTGTCTTCGCTCATGAGGAAATACACGGTGCCGACGCGGCTGCCGTCTCTTATGACGAGATCCATCGCCGTCTCCTCGGGCGACGTGCCGCGCAGTTTCGCGACCTCGCCGAGCGATTTGCCTGTGTATTGCTTGAGCGAGTCGGCCTTGAAGCCGACCAGGAGTACGCGATCGGGCGAGCCGGTGCCGAGGAAGAGATTTTCCCAGCCGCCGTTGGGATCGTCCATCTCGCGCTTGACGCGGGCGCGCACCGCCGGATCCTGCAGCCGTTTCGCCCACGCCGCGTAGCCGCCCTCCTGCACCCAGGGTGGCATCGACGCGTCGAGCCCGGTGGCGCCGGCGGTGTAGGTGTACATGTCGGCCGTGATCGCCGCGCCCGCACGCCGCGCCGAGTCCACCTTGGCGATGACCGCGTCCATCTTCGGCCAGTTGCGCTGCCCGGCGGCTTTGAGATGGTAGATCTCGGCGCGGATGCCCGCCTCGCGCGAGATGGTGAGCAGCTCGTCGACGGCCTCGATCAGCCGGTCGCCCTCGCTGCGCATATGAGATATGTAAATCCCGCCCGCCGGCGCGGCCGCCCTGGAGAGCGCAATGAGCTCGGACGTTTTCGCGTACACGCCCGGCGCGTAGATCAACGCGCTGGCGACGCCGAGCGCGCCTTCGTCCATCGCTTGCCGCACGAGCGCTTGCATACGCGCAAGCTCGGCGGCCGTCGGCGCGCGGTCGTCCCAGCCGATCTCGTGGATGCGGGCCGTCGCCGCGCCGATGAAGGATGCGACATTGGGCGACACGCCGTGCGCGACGAGTGCATCGAGACCCTGGCCGAGCGTGGTCCAGGTGACGGGGTATTTGAGGTCGCCCTGATCCTTCACCGCGAGCACCTTCATCGAGTCGGAGAGTGGGCCCATCGAGTCCCCTTCGCCGAACACCTCGAGCGTAACGCCCTGCCGTAGATCGCTTTGGCCGCGGCCATCGACGAACAACGGCTCGTGGCTGGACATGAGGTTGATGAAGCCTGGCGCGACGGCCATGCCGGCGGCGGCGATCTCGCGCGCTCCAGAGAGGCGATGACGGCCGCCGGTGTCGATCGCAGCGACACGGTCGCCGCGGATGGCGACGTCGCCGGTGAACGGCGCGTGGCCGCTGCCGTCGTAGATCGTGCCGCCGCGAACGATGACGTCGTACGGGCCGGCGCCGGGCGACGATGCGGTGTTAGCTGGGCCTCGGCACGCGACGACGGAGAGTGTCGCGATCACGGCGAACAGCAAGTGTCTTTGCATGGTCAGACTCCGGTTCGCACGTACTCGTCGACATTCTTCGCCAGGACGTCGAGTGGCACGTTCCCGCCACGCACGACAGTGTCGTCGAACGCCCTCAGATCGAACCTACCCGCGAGCGCCGCCATCGCCTTGTCGCGCTGCCGATTGATCTCGCTGTGACCAACCTTGTAGCCACACGCCTGTCCGGGCCATGAGCAGTAGCGATCGACTTCGCTCGCGACCTCGAGCGGATTCGATCCGTTGAAGTCCACGAAATACTGAACGCCCTGAGCGCGCGTCCAGCGTTTGGCGTGGATGCCCGTGTCCACGACGAGACGACACGCGCGAAACGCCAGCGATTGCAGATAGCCAAGCCGGCCAACGCGATCCTGCGAATACGCTCCGAGCTCGTCGGCGAGCTGTTCGGCGTACAGTGCCCATCCTTCGGAGTACGCGTTGAAGGCGAGCATCTGCCGGATGAGCGGCATCTGATGCGTGTACTCACCCTGCCACACATGGCCCGGGATCGCTTCGTGAAACGTCAGATCGGCCAAGCTGTACTTGCTGTGGAGCTCCGTGGTCCGGAGGTTGATCCACATGCGGCCGGGAATCTTGCCGTCGATCGAGCCCGCACCGCCGTATGCCGCGGGCGCACCGGGTTCCTCCTCGGGCGGCAGACGCTTCACTTCCATGTTCGGATCCACGACCGTGTTGAACGCGCGTGGCATCTGTGCGCGAATCCATGCGAGACGGTCGCTGATGAACGCCAGGATTTCGGCGCGGCCCGGATCACCTTCAGAGAACTTGTATCGCGGATCGCGCGCCAGCGCCTGCATGCGCTCGCCAACCGTGCCGGTCGAGAGGCCGAGCGCCTTCAGGATCGGTTCCATCTGTCCGTGCAGTCGCTGCACTTCACTTTGACCCAACGCGTGAATCTCGTCGGGCGACATCGTCGTGGTGGTCGACGCCCTCAGCGCCCACCCATAGTATTCGTCGCCGTGCGGCCGCGACGCGATGCCGGGGTCGTTCGTGGCGACGGACCGTTCCGCCTGCAGCTCGCCGAGCTGGCGTGCGAGCGCCGGCGCGATCTCGCCTGTGACGATCGTCCGTGCGCGGCCCGCCCAATCGCCGGGGATGTTCTTCGACCGCCGCGCGATCGACTCCACGAGCGTTCCGCCGTCGCGCGCGTTGCTCGCGGAGATCGTCATCTGGCGCACGGCTTGATCGACGAGGAACCTCGGCGGCACGAGTCCCGCCGCACGGGCGGCGCGCATGCGACCCAGCTCTCCGTCGAGCTGCTTCGCGTAGGACTGCAGTCGCTCGAGGTACGCTTCGGCGTCGCGTGCACTCTCGATCCGGTGATCGGAATCGAGGAAGCGCGGGATGTCGAGATACGCGCCGACGTTCTGGATGACGACGTACGGCGTATTGCGCCAGCCTCCGACCGCGACGTCGCCGTACGGGAGCGCGAATCCCTCGAGCGACGTCGTGTAGGCGCTCCGGACAACCTCGACGCTGGTGCGCACCGCGTGCGAGAGCCCGTGCGTATCGAGCGCGATGACGCGATCCAGGTCCGTTCGAATCCGGCTCGCCAAGCGCTGTTGTCCTTCGGCGGACCGGTCGTTCAGCGCGGATCGCAGCGACGCTCTCGCGCCGGTGTCGATGCCGAGCGACGTCGCCAGCTCCGGCATGAGCTGAATGAGATGCTCGGCGACGTCGTCGAGCAGCGCGAGTGCGTGTGCGTCGTCCGAGGCAGCAGGCATGTTCACCGGGTAGCGGCTGAACGCAGACAACAGGGGCACGGCGGCGACGGACGCCAACGCCGCGATCGCCTCGCGACGACTGACCGTCGTGCCGGAACGGGCACCATTTTCGATCATCCGCGTCATCGTCGTGGGGGTTCTCAGGCCGTGGGGTGGTCGTCGGTTCTGACGTGCAGGATACAAGCTCGGCCACGTACTTCGTAAGACCTCCGGCCCCGTGTCCGCCCGCCCCCTCTCCGTCGTCACCATCCACGTTCTCGGCGCCATCGCGGCGGGCGAGCGCTATGGGTTCAGCATCCTGGACGCGGCCGAGTTGCCGTCGGGGACCGTCTATCCCATTCTCTCCCGCCTCGAAAAGACCGGACTCGTTCGTGGGACATGGGAGCCGCCTTCAGTCGCGCAGCGCGAGCGTCGGCCGGGGCGGCGGTACTACGAGATCACCGCCGGTGGATCGCGCGAGCTGGCGCGCTCCATCGAGTACTATCGCACCGTCGGCGGCGGCCGAAAAGGTCCGCTCGTCTCGCGGCCGTCGCGTGGCTGACGACGAAGAGAAGCTCCCGTGGCGCGAGCACGACCGCGCAGCCGCCCATCGCGTACATCCTTCCGCCACTTCGTGAGCATGAACGGGTGAATCTCCAAGCCGGCGGCAACCGTCTTCACTGCATGCCGGGCTGCCGACTCAACCGTTCCGCCGTCAGTTTGAACTCAACACTGTACTTCCGCGCCGTCGGCCTGATCGCGGCATGAAACCTCCATCGTTAGGTAGAAGTGTCAACGAAAGTGGAGCAAGTACCTTGGCAGCTTCAGCGTTCGTTAGAGAGCAGCGCGCGTGACGAAAGAGATGCGCTAGTCGAGCGCATCGAGCCTCACGAGTGCGACGGCATTGGTAACCAAAAAACTTTCATCCTTCATTCGGGCCAGAATGGAATTACGACGACCGGGTTCCATACGCCGGATCGCGCAGACGAGTTCGGCTCGTTCCAGATCAGAAACGGCTGCGGACAGAGCCTCTTCAAGTCGATCTATGTCCGCCGATGACCCGAATCGCGCGACGAACTCCCTCGCCGTAGAGCGAACGAAGGACGGGGCGGCGAGGTTAAACGCAACTTCCCTCACGTATGCTACGAAATCCGTACTCGGTGTGGTGGTTACACTAGTCCGCCAGGAGATGATCTGGTGGACCTGATACCAATACACATTGTCAGGGGATCGCAAGAAGGCCACGAGCATCGCGTCGACGGCCGATGGTGGGGCGGTTACCGCTACGTATCGCAAAATCGGCGCTGTCTCCTGTGGTTGAACAGCCAGGAGCGTTAGGCAATGAGGAAACGCGAAATCGTCACTCGCGTTGCGAAACCGTGTCAGCAGAAAGTGAAACAGCGTTTTGTCGAAATCATCAGCGTTTCCCTCAACGATGTGTTGGGTGTAAATGGACTGCATAATCTCGATCGGCGCGCCATCAGGATTCGCCGCAATAAGCTCCTCCGCCTCCCATAAGCTGAAGTACGGGTCCGTTACGCCGAATAGGTCAGCAATGTCGTGTACATACTCCTTTAAGGCGGCGACAAGTACGGGCTGAACGCCTTCGATGTCTGCCCGAGCGGCATCGGCCACATGAATTCCGGACTTGGCGGTCTGCAATACCAACCCGCGCTTTCGGAGAAGCACGATTAAATGGACCAGCGCCTTCCGAGCCTCCGGCAGGGACAAGGCGAATAGCCGGAAGTCATCCACATATCTGTAGTGGAAGACTCCTCTGTCGTTCAATCCGCTGTCGACCGCATGAAGATAGAGCCTGGCGAGGATATCAGACGCTGCGTAGCCCTGCGGAAGCCCCCGTCCCGGAACCTGGCTCAGGGACCATTTGTTAAGGCATTTGGAAAGTAGTTGTGCAGCGAGATTGTTGTCGTTCACCGCGCGGACGTCGGAAAGCATCAAAGCAATGTCGATGTGCTCGTAGAAGCCGGCGATATCGGTAATTGCAACGTGGCTGGCGCCCTGTGCGATGCGAATCAGGCTAGCAACGCCAAATTGTTTCCACCCCCCGAACGGGTTGTCGAGCCAGTGGTATGAGCCGGGATTCGGAGCAATTGGATGCGAGAAGTCGCGTGGTCGATCCGGCCATACCAGCAGTTGGCGAATTGTCGGTGAGTAAAACCCGACACAAGCCGTGTAGACGACGTGATCGCGTAGTGAAAGCCGACCGCCAGGCCGAATCGCTCCCTTAGGCTTGGGCACGTGGCAAATATCGAGCGGCCCAGGCTCGTAGTCGCCGGTCGACAAGTCGTTCCTCAGCGCATCCAACCAGGATGCTTCGTTCTTCGCTACCAGACGCAGCTCATGAGGATGTACACCGAAACACCGATCACGGCTGATCTCGTGTTTCACCCGGCGCAACGCGAGCGCGAGATCCAGAAAATCAGTTACCGTATCTGGCATCGAATGATCGTTGCTCTCTAACGCCCAAGTTCAGCTGCAGGGCGATCAATAGAAGAGCGCGCGGAGCGCGCTCCATCAATAGCCGCCCTGTCTGCTGCAACGCACGTTAGAACACACGGCGCTACACTGGCGGCCCGAGTAGCTCTTCAAACTGCTCAACGCGTCGAAACAACTCGTCGAATGTTACAAGTGTTACGCCGTTGATCCGCTCGCGAAAGCGCTCAAACGACAGCTTCTTTGCTTGGCAGTCAAGTGTACCACAATGCCCTGCTACGATGAGGCACCTGGGTTCGGTGAGTAGCAGCCCATGAGCTTCGTCGTCAAGAGCGCGCATGTTTGCAAATAGAGAGTCACGATACTTGAGCACTTGGGCCACCGCGCCTGTCAGTTCACTCGAAAGAGGAAATGCTTCATCGCGGTAGGCAGATCCGAGAAGTGGTGTTCCCGGAGTCTTGATTTCGATGATCAGGGCATTGCCCACGGCGGCGGACTTGGCGAGGTAGTCCGCAATATTCCCGTGCTGATTGTCCAGTCGCTTGCCGCCTACATAGGCCTTCTCCCTGAGTACGACGACTGGATAGGCGAAGAGCTGAGAGAATACATGGGTATGTTCTGAGAACTGACGTTGCCAGAACTCTTCTGACTCATTGTTCGTATTCTTGCGCCAGATCGCGTGCACCGTTCGAAGCGCAGCGAGGCCAAGCGCCGCGTTGATTGCGGCGATTTGCCCTCCGTCCGCCTCTATGAAGTCGCCAAGCGCGGAAGTATCGGTCAGCCACCGAAGTACTTTCCGAAGCGTGGCTACCGCTTCCGTGGGATGCGTAGACAAGAAGGCATGGAGCTCCGCGTCACCGAGATCTAGAAGCTGCGCCAGATTGCGCTCGAGCTTGACGTACTGTTGGCGGCCCTGAGGCACGCCGTCTTCCCGAGCCAGTTTGTAGAGTCGAGCAAGCTCGCGCAGGAGCGATACCAACTCGCCGGAGGGCAGTTCCAGTTTGTAGCCTTCTCCCTTCTTGAGATGCGCGAGGGAGTCGATCGGGCTGTTGAGCCACTCATCGCTCTTGCCTTTTCTTTGATAGAGGAATGTTCCGCGAAGACACGCAGCTGGATCGCCCGGATTGGCTACGATTTCTGGGCGGAATAACAGCCGGACCGTATCTGATTCTCGGATGATTATGTCCGAGCAGATCGCGGAGCTGCGCGACG
Organism: Gemmatimonadota bacterium; assembly: GCA_028287235.1. GTDB lineage: Bacteria > Gemmatimonadota > Gemmatimonadetes > Gemmatimonadales > Gemmatimonadaceae > JAQBQB01. Next base: position 8,234 of record JAQBQB010000012.1, read on the forward strand.
TCGAGACGACCTGGAGAGGGTGCACTTTGAAGATGGTCGGTGTGTTATAACGCTTTAGTTCAGCTGCGAGCCTTCAAAGGGCGATACCAAAAGACTAAATCGGGATGTTGGCGGGCGCCATCTTGCGGAGATGCAGAACTCGTCAGCTGCAACGTTCGTTAGGCGGCTCGTGCTGCGACCTCGGCTTGGCAACTTGCGAGTTGGTTACACTCGCAGATCTCGAAAGCGCTCGATGAGCGCGAATGTATCGGTCGCAAAGCGCTCAACTGGCTTGATCCGTTGCTGTTCAGGAGGCTGGTCCTTCGTGAATGACCACAGCCCCAGACCGATTCCGTGCATGGTCCAAAGGAGTCCTGCGCGCGCGGCGCGCGCGAGGCCAGGGGTGAAGAACAAGTCAAGCTGAATTCGAGTGGCAGTTTCTTCGTTACGGACGCCAAACCCGCTTTGAAGCATCGGGTTGCCGTGTTTTGCCGCAGAGAGGTTCGTGTAGAACTTGTAAAAGTCGGCCTCCAGATGTGCCAGCTCAAGACGAGTCAGTATTGAACGTAGAGCTGCTCGTGCATCCCACGGTGTCCGTTTGATGTCACGATGATCGAACCACTGCTGCGCACGATCCTCGCTGGTCCCGATATGCCCGATCGCGTAGCAGAACTCGAGAATCGATGTGCCAAGCGCCCAGGACTGCATGACGTATCCAGAGCGCGCCAATATGCCCATCGCTCGAGCATCGTTGCCGATGCGCGCGAGCAGGATGGTCTTGGCACGGAGTGCTTTTGAGTTGTTCCGAACGTTGTTGTGGGCATCGAGGACCGTGAAGATCAGCCGATCCGTTCGATGAACCAGACGAAGATAGGGCGCCAAGTGCGGCCGAAACGCAGCGCGAACGCGTCGTTCGACTGCAGCCTTTGTCTGTCGTGGAGAGGTCACTGTCCTGTCTGAGTGGCCAGGTTAGCCGCCTAACGCAGATTCGACAGCGATTTTACGCGACTTACCGAGCAAAGTCCACACATACCTACATGCTAGTTTCCTGACTACGACTTCGTCACGGATCCGTCCAAGCTCCAGAGGGCCACGAGTTTAGCCCGCTGGCGATCACCTAACCTCTTGCACGATAGACTGCATACGTACGCAGCCTATCGTGCGCGAACGCCGGTTTCTTTCATGAGGGCCGCGAATGGACCACGTGGTTCGACGGATCAATCCCGGCCCAATCCTGAAGTTGCCCAAGAAAAGAACGCCCGCGCTTTCGCGCGGGCGTCTTGTCGTTCACACATCTCGAACCCGCCATCCTGCAGCGGTTTTCACACCATCAAGGCACCACTGAAGGCGCCACATTGGTCGGCGCATAAATACCATTGAACAGAAACTTGAACGTCCCATGCGGCTGCCCGCGGAACGTAATCTCCGGCCCGAACATATAGAGCTTGCCTTTCCCGTAGTTGGCCTCGACCACAGCAGCCCCCCCTTCGAGATAGTTCTGCCCCCAAGCCCACCCCGACCGTAGTGGCGTTGCGTTGTCGAACCAGGCCACAGCCTTCGTCCCCTTCAACGCAGCATCCGGCTTCAATCTGAACACCGGGCTGTTGTCGAAGAACACATCGAGCCTCTGCGGCATACCGGCAGCCACCGGATCGCTCGTGTCCACCGCCACCTGCAGAATCGACCCCGGCACGTAGTACTCCTCACCAGCCAACGGCCGATCCGGCTCGCCCGGCCCGCGAACCACCAGCTGATTCTCGATCGGCAGGTTGAGCGCGTAGCCGAGCGTCGTCGCTGTGCCCACTGTCACGATCGTGCCGCCGTCGTTCAGGAACTGCTTGAGCTGCGGCAGCGTCGTCTCCGGCGTCAGCGTGCCCTGCATCTTCTCGAACTCGGCCGGAACCGGCGCCGCTGGGCCACCGCGACCGCCGCCACCGCCGCCGCCACGTCCGCCGAACGCCGCGCCGCCCGCACCGCGGATCTGCGCGCCACTGGGCAGAATCAGCACGTCGAACTTGCTCTTCAGGTTGCCCGCGTCGAGATCCTTCGGATAGACGAGCGTATAAGGAATCTCGAAATTCTCGAACTCGAGACGCGTCCAGCCGCTCGGCATCGAGCCGCCGTACTGGTCGAACAGCGCGATGCGCTGCGCCGCGATCTTCACGGCGTCAGGACGCGACGTCGTGCCGGTGAAGTTGACGCCCAGATCGGCCGCCGACTTCTGCAGCACGGGGAGACTGGCGGCCGGGATGTAGTACGTGCCGGCCGGCCAGGTCTTGCCGTTCACCGTGGTCGGGGTCTTGATCCAATCCACCTCGCCGCCGGCCTTCTGCACGCGGTTGATCACCGTCACCGCGTCGTTCACGTCGTGCGACATCAGATAGCCCGCGGCGCCCGATCCGCCGGCGACCGTACCGGCCATCGGCTTCGCGAGCTCGCTGCCCATGATGCGGCGCGTCGGCGCGTCGAACGCGTCCATCACACGGTCGAACTTCACGCCCATCTCGTACGCCAGCGTCCAGCCGGCGTTGTCGTACGGCCGGCGCGGCGGACCGCCCGGGTACGCAAAGTCGTTCGGATGATCCTGCGGCTCCATCATGTCGAGAATGTGCGCGCGCGCCGCCTGGTTGTTGCGCAGCACGAACGAGCCCGCGGGATACTGCTTGCCGGCAACGCTGAACGGCGCCGTCGCCTGGTCGACGTACACGCCCACGTGGCGCAGCGTGTTCACGAACTTGACCGCCGTGAGAAAGTCGGGCTGGTCGGCCGGAATGATGTAGCCGCGCGGATCGCGCTTGTCCTTGGCGTGCAGCACGTCGTTGTAGGCGTGGCTCTGCGCCTCGAGGCTGCCGCCGCGACCGAACGCCGCCACCGGATCGCCCACCGCGCCGCCCGGCTGGTTCGCCACCGGCGCCGCCGCGCCGCCACGACCGCCGCGCGCGCCACGGCCGCCGGCCGGTGCACCGGCCTGCGTCGCGCCCGCGTTCAGCGCGTCCGTCGCCTCGGCGATGCTCTTGCCCGAGATCGTCCAGCTGTCGGTGTTGCCCTTGGCGATCGCGTGCTTCGCCATGAGATATTTGTCATAGAGCATCGTCTCGCGATAGCGCGAGGCGAGATCGAAGATCGCGTAGTTCGCCGACACCGAGTAGTCGATCGACTGGCGGAAATGCCAGACGCCCGGCGTCGCCGGCGCGGGGATGTCGCCGCGCGGCAGCTGCTGCTCGGGAATGAACGGGATCCGCTCCGGCGTCGGGTTGCCGATCGTCTCCGTGAGAATGCCGATGATGCCCTGGAAGTAGCCGATCGTGCGCAGGCCGCCGTTCCACCACGTGGAGTAGCTCGAGCCCGAGCGCATCGTGAAGCCCGGCTTGTTCTCCTCGAGCAACCGCTGGTGAATCGCGGCGCCCACCATGTCCAACCCCATCACGATCATCGGATCGAGATTGTAGTTGAACGGATCGCGGAACGGGGGCGAGAACATCACGGTGCCCGCCGGACCGGTCTGGTGATGGTTGTACATGATCACCGGATGCCAATCCCAGAACATCAAGTGGTTGATGTTCTTCGTCTCGGCCAGGTTCGACATGAACGAGTCGCGGTTGTCGTCGTGGCCCGCGTATTTGTTGTAGAGTAGCGGAATGTTCATGTTCCGCTTGAGCGTGTCGGCGTCCTTCATGTACCAGTTCGCCACGAGCTGCATGCCGTCGGGATTGGCGTGCACCGCGAGGATGATGTCGTCCTTCAAGATGCGGTTCGTCTCGTCGTCGTTGCGGCTGACGAGCTGGAACGACGTCTCGATCAGCTGGTTCGCGCCGAGGACTTCCGTGGCGTGCAGACCGCCGTCGAACCACACCACCGACTTCCCTTCCTTCGCCAGCGCGTGCGCCTGCTCGTCGGTCAGCCCCTCGCCCTTGGCGAGACGCATCGAGATGTCCTTGTACTTCGCCAGAAGCTTGAAGTTCTCGGGAGCCGTGATGATCGCCGCGAGCTGCGGGCGGCCTTCACTCGACTTGCCCATCTCGATCACCTGCATCCGGTTCGATTCGGCGTCGATCTTGTGCCAGTACGCCACGAACTGGTCGTAGTTGGGGAGGAAGTAGTCGTCCCCAATGTTGTGGCCGAAGAACTCCTTCGGCGTCGTGACATGCCCCTGGGCTCCTGCCGTGGCCGCGACGAAAACGAGCGGCAACACGGCGGCGCGCCAGGAACGAAGTCCGCGCATGGACATCCAGAACCTCCGGATCGGGTAGGGAGAAGCAGCAGCGCGTCGGCCGGCGGGGTGGTGGGCCGGAGGACGGCAAAAAGGCGGCTGTAGCCTGGGTAAGACTAGCCTCTGGGAATACGCGCCAAAAGGGGTAAGCGCTGTCCTCATATGGCCCTTGGCGGCCCGTTGGACGGCGGCCGAAGAAGCGCGATATTGACGCCGTAGCGACCCCCACCCCGCTCCGGAGCTTCCCGTGTTTCGACCAATTCGACTCGCGCTGCTGTTGCTCGCCGCCGCACCGCTCGCGCTCGCCGCGCAAACGCCGGCGTCGCTCCTCGCCGACAGCGTCATGCTTCTCAACCGCGCCGGAGATTGGGAGAAAGCCGGTGGCGCCGCGCGCCGGGGATTCGCGTCGAATCCGTCGGCCGACGAGGCGTGCGCCCTGCACATCGGCGCGGCCTACGCGCTCACCAGACTGGGCATCTTCGCATCGGCCGCCGAGCAGCTCCAGCTGGTCGACACGCAGTGTCCGGTGTCGCCGGTCGTGCGCCGGCAGGCGGCCGACATCGCGTCGATCAGACGCGAGCTCGCGCTGCCGCCCATGCCGAAGACCGGCATGGACTTCTCGGCGATCGACCAGTTCTGGAAAGTGGCCGATCAGCTCGTGCTGGACAAAACGCCTTCCGACGCCGACTGGCACGCCATGCTCGGCACGGTCGGCTATCGCTTGTCGATGAAGGTGGTGCCGACCACGCGGTCCGACATGGAGATCGCGCTGCGTCCGTCGCGCCGCGCCGAGTTCGACAGTCTCACGAAGCTACAGACGGATCAGGCGCTGCGGCTCAGGCATCTCGCGCTCGCGTACCCGCACCGCACCGAGCTCGCGCGCCTCATGGACTCGCTCACGCGCGCTCTGCCCATTCGCGACGCGGTCGCCGGCGCCGCGAAGTTTCTCCCGCCGCATGCGACGGAAGGCATCGATCCGCCGGTCGTCGCCTTCGCGATCTTCCGCGACGACGCCTACTCGCTCGGACCGGAGGGCGTCGTCGTGGATCTCGACCACATGCTCGACAACCCGCTCACGCCGCTGCTCGCGCACGAGTTCCATCACTCGTTTCTCTCGCGCCTCGACCAGATCAAGCGTCCCGCCGGCGACACGCCCGACGCCGCGCTCCTCGGCGCGCTGCTCGGGTTGCGCAACGAGGGCATCGCCGACCTGGTGGACAAGCCGTACCCGCTGTCCTTCCCCGGCAACGCGATGATGACGATGTACGCCACGCGCTACAACGAGGCCTACGCGCGCACGCCCGCGGTGCTGCACTCGATCGACTCGCTGCTCGTCATCGCCGCCGACGACTCGACGCAGATGCGTCGCATCGGCCGCCAGGTGGCCAACCTGCTGCCGTCGAACGGCCATTACAACGGCTCGTACGTGGCGCGCGAAGTCTATGAGACTTTTGGCATCGACTCGCTCTATCCCGCCGTCGCGAGCCCGTTCGCGCTGTTGCGCACGTACTCGGCGGCCGAGATCAAGCACGGAAGGCCGGCGCCGTTCTCGGCGAAGGCGATGCGGGTGCTGGATGGGGTGGAGAGCCGGTACAAGAAGTGAAATGGCGCGTGGTCATGCGCTCAGGATGACAGCGGGGCAACGGCGCGTTGTCATCCTGAGGGAGCGCAGCGACCGAAGGATCGCTATGCGCCGAGAACAACCGCGCCGGGCAGAGCGATCCTTCGCTGCGCTCAGGATGACAGCACGGCAACGACGCGTGTCATCCTGAGGGAGCGCAGCGACCGAAGGATCGGCATGCGCCGAGAACAACCGCGCCCTTCGCTACGCTCAGGATGACAGCAGGGCAACGCCCCGTGTCATCCTGAGGGAGCGCAGCGACCGAAGGATCGCTTTGCGCCGGGAACAACCGCGCCGGTTAGAGCGATCCTTCGCTGCGCTCAGGATGACAACGTGCGCGGGATGACATGCTCATCTTCCCTCTTCCCTCTTCCCTCTTCCCTCTTCCCTCTTTCCCGCGCCCCGCGCCCCGCGCCCAACGCCCAACGCCCAACGCCCAACGCCCCACGCCCTACGCCCGCGTCAACACCCGCGGCCCGTTCTCCGTGATCGCCACCGTATGCTCGAAATGCGCCGAGAGCGAGCCGTCGAGCGTCACGATCGTCCACCGGTCGGGCAGTGTCTTCGTCGCCGGCCCGCCGACGTTCACCATCGGCTCGATCGCCAGCGTCAGCCCGGGCACGAGCTTCTCGCGCCGCTTCGGCTTGCCGTAGTTCGGCACCTGCGGCTCCTCGTGAAACTCCACACCGATGCCATGGCCCACGAGATCGCGCACCACGCTGAACCCGGCCGCCTCGACCACCGCCTGCACCGCGAAGCCGATGTCGCCGATGTGATTGCCGACCTGCGCCGCGCCGATGCCCGCGTCGAGCGACCGCTGCGTCACGTCGAGCAAGCGCTGCGCTTCCGGACCGATCTGGCCCACCGGCACCGTCGCCGCGCTGTCGGTGAAATATCCCTTGTAGCCCACGCCCACGTCGAGCGAGATGATGTCGCCCTCCTTGAGCACGCGCTTCTTCGACGGAATGCCGTGCACGATCTCGTGGTTCACCGACGAGCAGATGCTCCCGGGGAATCCGTACAGCCCCTTGAACGCCGGCACGGCGCCCTCGTGGCTGCGGATGAACTCCTCGGCCACCTGATCGAGGTCGCCCGTGCTCATGCCCGGACGCACGGCGGCGCGCAACGCGTCGATCGTGGCGCCGAGGATCTTTCCCCCCTGCGCCATCAGGTCGATCTCACGCGCCGACTTGAGCTGGATCATTTGCCTAATGCCTTGAGCGCGCGTGCGGTCACGTCGGCCACGCTTCCCACGGCGTTGACGACGGCGACGTTGTTCCCCGCGTGCTGGTACCACGCGAGCACCGGCGCCGTCTGCTCGTCGTACACGCTGAGGCGCGTGCGTACGGCGTCCGGATCGTCGTCCTTCCGGCGCACGAGCTTGCCGCCGCACTTCTCGCAGGTGTCGCCCACGGCGTGTCCCGTGTACGGGGTCTGGCATTTCTCGCACACCGTGCGCGTGCTGAGCCGGCGCACGATCTCGTCGTTGTCGATGTCGAACGCGAGCACCGCGTCCACCTTGCGGCCGCCGCCCAGCGTCTCGAGCATCTTCGCGAGCCCCTCGGCCTGCGGCACGGTGCGCACCACGCCGTCGAGAATCACGCCGGTGGCGTATGCCGGTTTGCTCAACTCTTCGGCGGCGATCTTGAGAATGACCGAGTCGGGCACGAGGTCGCCGCGGTCCATGAAGCTCTTCGCCTCGAGACCGAGCGGCGTGCCGGCGCGGATGGCGGCGCGGAGCGTGTCGCCCGTGGCCAGGGTGGGAATATCGAGCGCCGAGGCGAGGAGCGGAGCCTGCGTCCCCTTGCCGGCGCCCGGCTTACCGAACAGAACGATGATCATGTCGATTCTGGATTTCGGAATGTGCGTTGGTGCGGTTGACACACGATCGAGCTCGAGGCTACCAAGCTCACAGCTGGCGGCTCGCCAGCTCATGGCTCGATGCTGGGGCTCGCCTTCCAGCTCGCGATGCCCGGGACAGCGAGCCCCAGCATCGAGCTGCGAGTCTCGAGCCTCGAGCCTCGAGCAGAGAGCAAACAACCAGCAAACACCCAATAATGAAAGGGCCCGGCAATGCCGGGCCCTTTGTGCGTCACCCTGAGCGCAGCGAAGGGTCAGAAGCCGCCGGGTGCTCCCTGGCGGCCGCGGAACCGAACGCGGCCCTTCTTCATGAAGCCGTCGTACTTCCGCAGCAGGAGATGCTGGTTCATCTGCTGAATCGTATCCAGCGCCACACCCACCACGATGAGCAGCGACGTTCCACCGAAGTTGAACGGCACGTTGATCGTCTTGAGAATCCAGATCGGCAGGAGCGCCACGACCGTCAGGAACAGCGCGCCCGGCAGCGTGATCTTCGAGACCACGTCGTCGATGTACTCGGCCGTCTTCGCGCCGGGCTTCACGCCCGGAATGAAGCCGCCCTGCTTCTTCAGGTTCTCCGCCAGGTCGACCGGATTGAAGATGATCGACGTGTAGAAGTACGTGAAGAACAGAATGAGCACGGCCTCGACCACGTAGTACAGCGCCGTGCCTGGAGCGAAGTAGTCGGAGAAGTCGCGTGCCCACTGCGCGCCCGAGAACTGCGCGAACGCACCGGGGATGACGACCACCGACTGCGCGAACACGATGGGCATGACGCCCGACGAGTTGATGCGCAGCGGAATGAAGCTCCGGCTCGCCTCGCGCATTCGGCCCCGCGCCATCGTGCGCTGCGGAATCTGAATGAGCACGCGGCGCGCGGCCATCGTCACGGCGACCACGGCCGCCACCACGGCGACCATGACGATCATGAGGATGAGCAGCGAGAACGGACCCACCACGCCCGTGCCCACGAAGCCGAACGACGCGATGATCCCCGGCCAGATGCGCTCGACGATCGAGAAGAAGATCATCAAGCTGGCGCCGTTGCCGATGCCGCGCTCGGTGATCTGCTCGCCCAGCCACATGACGAAGATCGCGCCCGTGGTGAGGAAGAACGCCATCGACGCGCGGAAGGCGAAGCCCGGGTTCGACACTGCCCCCGGGATGGACTCGGCGAAGATCGCGAAGCCCCACGCCTGCACCGCCGCCAGTACCACGGTGGCGTAGCGCGACCACTGGTTGATCTTTTTCCGGCCTTCCTCGTCCTTCGACATCTTGTCGATGGTCGGAACCACCGCCTGCGCGATCTGCTGGAAGATGCTCGCCGAGATGTACGGCATGATCCCCAGCGCGAACACCGTGGCCCGCGCGAGCTGGCCACCGGTGAACAGGTTGTACAGACCGAGCAGCCCGCCGCCGTTCTTCTGCTGATTGATGAAATCAGCGATCGCCTGGGGATTGATGCCCGGCGCCGTCACGGCCGCGCCGATCCGGTAGACCAGAAGGCACAGCAGCGTGAAGAGAATCTTGTCCTTCAGCTCGGGGGTCTTGAAGAGATTCTGGACCGCCGATGCCGCCGCGTTGGATTGGGCCATGTTACTCCTCGACGCGGCCTCCGGCCGCGACAATCTTCTCGCGAGCGCCGGCGCTGACCTTCAGCCCGCGCACCGTGACGGCCGCAGAGATCTGGCCGTTCGCGAGCACTTTGACCTGACCCTTGTTCGACTTGATCAAGCCGGCCTCGGCGAGCGAGTCCCGCGTGATCTCCCCACCGCTGAGCTTCTCGAGGTCGTCGAGGCGCACGACCTGATTGTCCACGCGGAACGGGTTGGTGAAGCCGCGCTTGGGCAACCGGCGCGTGATCGGCATCTGGCCGCCTTCGAAATGCGGCTTGCCGCCGCCCGGGCCGTGATGGCCCGCGCGCGCCTTGCTGCCCTTGTGTCCCTTGCCCGACGTCTTGCCCGTGCCCGAGCCCGGACCACGGCCCAAGCGCTTGCGGTTCTTCGTCGAGCCGGGAGCGGAGCGCAGGTTGTGCAGCCCCATCTTCTCGGGCGCCCCGGACTGCTGGGCGCCGCTCACTGTATCCTTGGCCATTTACTTACCCTCCTCGACCACGGTCACCTCGACGAGGTGGCGGACCTGCTTGAGTTGTCCCTTGAGGCCAGGCGTGATCGCCTGCACCACCACGTCCTGGTGATGCTTGAGACCGATCGCCTCGAGCGTCGCGCGCATGCGCCACGAGTGCCCGATGCCGCTCCGGACCTGCTTTATGCGTACGCTTCCCGTCTCGGGAAGGTTTTGCTTCGCGGTTTGCTTGGGCCCCTTGCTCGGGTGCCACACGAATGTACGAGCCATTTAGACAGCCTCCTTCTCGTGCGCCGGATGACGCACGGCATCGCGGCTCTTGGCGCGCGACCGGTACCCCAGGCTCGACGGGTCGACGCCGCGCTCGCGCGCGATCTGATCGACCGTGGTGAGCAGCTGCAGCCCGTTCATCGCCGCACGCACCATGTTGTGCGGGTTCGTCGACCCCAAGCTCTTCGTCAGGATGTCGGAGATACCGGCGCACTCCATGATGGCGCGCACCGCACCTCCGGCGATCACACCGGCACCAGGCGCCGCGGGCTTCATCAAGACTTTCCCCGCGCCATGCTTGCCGACGATCTCGTGCGGAATCGTTCCGCCCGTGAGTGGGATCTTCACCAGGTTGCGGCGCGCGGCGTCCACGGCCTTGCGGACCGCTTCCGACACTTCGTTCGCCTTGCCCGACGCGAAGCCCACGTTCCCCTGCCCGTCGCCCACGGCCACGAGCGCGTTGAACGAGAAGCGACGACCACCCTTCACGACCTTCGCCACGCGGTTGATCGCGATCACGTTCTCGACGAGCTCGGAGCCTTCGCCGCCGCGACCACGATCGTCGCCGCCACGTCCGCCGTCACGCCCGCCGCGACCGCCACGGTCGCCGCCGCCACGGTTGTCGCCGCCGCCCGGACCACTACCGCCGCCCGGACCGCCGCGACCACGACCGCCGCCGCCACCCGGACCGCCACGGCCACGGCCACCGCCGCCACGACCGCCGCGTCCACCCGGACCGCCGCCGCTACGTGCGCTGCCGCCCGTGCGCGGCGCCTGGCTGCTGCCGCCGGCAGAGCTGCTGCTGCCACCAGCCGGCGCGCCGGCTCCTGGATTCTGTGAATCTTCCATTTAAAACTCCAACCCGCCTTCGCGGGCTCCGTCGGCCACCGCTTTCACGCGGCCGTGATACTTGTAGCCGGCACGGTCGAACACGACTTTCGTGATTCCCGCGTCCTTGGCCCGGGCAGCGATCCGCTTGCCCACTTCGGTCGACTTGTCGGTCTTCTTGCCGCTCAGGATGTCGGTGCTGCCCACGGTCACCAGCGTGCGGCCGGTGACGTCGTCGACCAGCTGCGCCATGATGTGCTTGAGCGAGCGGAACACCACGAGGCGCGGACGCTCCGCGGTGCCCGTCACCTTCTTGCGCACCCGCAGGTGCCGCCGCGTGCGATACTGCTCGCGTGTCTTCGGAATTGCTGGCATGGTTACTTGCCCCCCGCCTTACCGGCCTTACGGCGAATGACTTCGCCAGCGTATTTGATGCCCTTGCCCTTGTACGGCTCGGGTGGACGAAGACCGCGAATTTCCGCCGCGACCTGACCGACCAGCGCCTTGTCGGATCCGTCGATCTGGACCTGCGTCGGCACGGGCGCGGTCAGCTTGATGCCGGCCGGCGCCTTGTACTCGATCGTGTGCGAGAAGCCCAACGACAGCTGCAGCCCGTACGGCCGCACTTCCGCCTTGAAGCCCACGCCCGTGATCTCGAGGTTCTTCTTGTAGCCCGCCGTCACGCCCTCGACCATGTTCGCGATGAGCGAACGGGTGAGACCGTGCAGCGCCTTGTGGTTCTGCTCGTCCGACGCGCGCGACACGTTGAGCGTGTCGCCGTCGCGGGCGATCGAGATGCCGCTCGGCACCGTGTGCGAGAGCTCGCCGCGGGGGCCTTTCACTTTCACTGCGTTGCCGTCGACCGTCACGGTCACGCCCGCAGGCACCGTGATGGGAAGCTTTCCAATACGTGACATGGTGTGGTCTCCTCTACCAGACGACGGCCACGAGCTCGCCGCCGGTGCGCGCCTGTCGCGCTTCACGGTCGGACATCAAGCCCTTGTTCGTGCTGAGGATCGCCATGCCCAGCCCGTTGCGCACGCGCGGAATGTTGCCCACGCCCACGTACTTGCGGAGTCCCGGCGTGGACACGCGCTGCATCTCGCGGATCACGGCCTGGCCGCCCGCGTACTTGAGCCGCACGCGCAGCACCTTCTTCCCTTCGTCGGTCTCGAGCGTCGAGTAGTCTTGAATGTAATTATTCTCTTTCAAGATTCGCGCGACTTCGATCTTCATCTTCGACACCGAAATGTCGACGCGGCGGTGCTTCGATCCGCAGGCATTGCGGATCCGCGTCAGCATGTCGGCGATCGGGTCAGTCATGCTCATGTAGTTGTTCCTTGGCTTCTCGTATCCGTGCTGGACGTGGAAGCGTTGATGTGAATCCGGTGGAGCGTCGGGCGTCGGGCGGCGAACGCGAGGCAGTGATGCCCCACGGTCCACGCCCCGCGCCCCACGCCTACCAAGAAGCCTTCCGCACGCCGGGAATCATCCCTTCGAGCGACAGCTGGCGGAAGCAGATACGGCAGAGGCCGAAGCGGCGAAGAAAGGCGCGCGAGCGGCCGCAACGGCCGCACCGGTTGTGCACGCGCACCTGGAACTTCGGCTTCCGCTTGCTCTTCTCGATCATGGCCTTACGAGCCATTGTTCTTACTCTCTACTGAAGGTTGGAACGCCGCGGGCATTGCGCGCCCGCCCTTCTTGTCGTCCATCCGGAACGGCAGGCCCAGCTCCTTGAGGAGCGCGTACGCCTGGTCGTCCTTGTTCGTGCTCGTGACGAAAGTGATGTCCATTCCGTGAATGGCCTCGATTTCGTCGTAGTTGATCTCCGGAAAGATCATCTGCTCCTTGATGCCCAGCGAATAATTCCCGCGGCCGTCAAAGGACTTCGTGCCCAGCCCGCGGAAGTCGCGAATGCGCGGGATCGCGACCGTGATGAACCGGTCGAGGAACTCCCACATCCGCGCGCCGCGCAGCGTCACCGCCGCGCCGATCTCCTGGCCCTGGCGGAGCCCGAAGTTGGCGATCGACTTCTTCGCCTTCTTGCGGGTGGGCTGCTGGCCCGTGATGGTCGCCAATTCCTCGACCACCGAGTCCAGCGCCTTCGGCTGCTTGATCGCTTCGCCGACGCCCACGTTGATCACGATCTTCTCGAGCGTCGGCACCTGGTGCGGGTTGGTGAACCCGAACTGCTCCGACAGCTTCGGACGGACCGAATCGCCATAGAACGCCTTGAGCCGCGGCGCCGGAATCGGCAACGCGGCACCGGCATGCGGTCCACGCGTCTTCGTCTCCTGGCCCTTCTTGCCGCTCTTCTTGGAAGAGCCGCTCGTCTTTTCCTTTTCCTTCGTCGCCATGATCTATTCCTCGCGGCTCAGCGGACTCGGGGAATTGCTTCCCCGCTCTTCACGCTGATCCGCTCCTTGGTTCCGTCTTCGTCGATTTGCCGGCGCACGCGCGTCGGCCCACCGCTCTTGGGATCGATCAACATCACGTTCGACGCATCCACCGGCGCCGGGAACTCCATGATGCCGCTCTGCTCGTCCGGATTGCGCGCCCGGCGGTGGCGCTTGACGATGTTCACACCGTCGATCGTCACGCGGCCCGTCTTCGTGTAGACGCGCAGCACCTTGCCTTCCTTGCCCTTGTCGTCGCCGCGAACCACCCGCACCGTGTCGCCCTTGGTGACGTGGATCTTGACGCGCTCGGCATTGTCCGCGTGGCGCTTGCGATTGACCGGCCGCGGCCGGTCCATCTTGCGATATTTGAGATGTCTCATGTCAAATCACCTCGGGCGCCAGCGATACGATCTTCATGTACCGCTTCTCGCGCAGCTCGCGCGCGACCGGTCCGAAGATACGAGTCGCCCGGGGCTCCCCGGTCTCGTTGATGATGACGACGGCGTTCTCGTCGAAGCGGATGTAGCTGCCATCCTTCCGCCGCGTCTCCTTGGCCGTGCGCACCACCACCGCGCGCGCCACGTCCGACTTCTTCACGGTGCCGTTCGGCAACGCGTTCTTCACCGCCACGATCACGACGTCCCCAAGACCGGCATAGCGCCGGCGGGTACCGCCCAGCACGCGGATGACCTGTGCGGTCTTCGCGCCCGAGTTGTCTGCGACCTTGACCATCGATTCTTGCTGGATCATCGGCCGTCTCCCTTAACGTGCCCGCTCGACGATCTCGATCACGCGCCAACGCTTGTCCTTCGACAACGGGCGCGTCTCCGTGATGCGCACCGTGTCGCCGGTCTTGGCCGTGTTCTCCTCGTCGTGCGCTTTCAGCTTTTTGGTGCGAGTCACCATCTTGCCGTACACCGGGTGGGGGACGCGGCGCTCGATCTGCACCACCACCGTCTTCTGCATCTTGTCGCTCACCACTTTGCCCACGCGCGTCTTGCGCATGTTCCGGGTGTCCGGGGTGTCGGCATTCGTATTGGTCATCTCAGCCATTGGTCTGTTCCCGCAGTACCGTCTTCAGGCGAGCCAGATCCCGACGAATCACGCGCAGTCGCAGCGGATCCTCGAGTGGCTCGGTCGCGCTCCGGAACTTGAGGCGGAACTGCTCCTCTTCGAGCTCCTTCACACGCTTCGTGATGTCGTCAGCGGCCATCTCGCGAATTTCTTCAGCCCGCATTGGTGTGCGCCTCCTCGCGGACCAGGAACTTCGTGCGTACCGGCATCTTGGCCGCGGCGAGTGCCATGGCCTTCTCAGCGATCTCGCGCGTCACGCCCTCGAGCTCGAACATCACGCGGCCCGGCTTCACCACGGCAACCCACATCTCCGGAGAGCCCTTTCCCTTACCCATGCGGGTTTCGGCGGGCTTCTTCGTGATCGGCTTGTCGGGAAACACCCGGATCCACACCTTGCCGCCGCGCTTGATGTGACGCGTGAGCGCCACACGAGCGGCTTCGATCTGCCGGGCCGTGATCCAACCCGGCTCCAGCGTCTGCAGACCATAGGTCCCGAACGAGATCTCACTGCCCCGATGGGCGAGACCAGTCGTTCGGCCCTTGAACATCTTGCGAAATTTGACGCGCTTTGGACTCAGCATTGTTCCGTCTCCCCCTTACATGCCGGAGGAATAGGTGGTCCCACGGCGATCTTCGACCTTCTCACCCTTGAAGATCCAGACTTTCACGCCAATGGTCCCGAACGTGGTCTTCGCGGTCGACGTCGCATAATCGATGTCGGCGCGAAGCGTATGAAGAGGCACACGACCTTCGTGATAGCCTTCCACGCGAGCGATTTCGGCGCCGCCCAAGCGGCCGCCGCACTTGATCTTGATGCCCTGCGCGCCCATGCGCATCGCACTCTGCACCGCGCGCTTCATGGCGCGGCGGAACGAGATGCGCTGCGCCAGCTGGCTGGCGATGTTGTCGGCCACGAGCTGGCCGCTCAACTCCGGACGCTTGATCTCCTCGACGTTGATGCCGACTTCCTTGCCCGTCAGATGGGCGAGCTCGTCGCGCAGCTTGTCGACTTCCGCGCCCTTCTTGCCGATCACCACGCCCGGACGTCCGGTGTGCAGGGTCACGACGACCTTGCCCGGCTTCCGGTCGATGATGATGTCGGCAATCGCCGCATGGCCCAGGCGCGCCTTCAGATACTTGCGGAGCAGCTCGTCTTCACGAAGCAGCGCCGGCAGATCGCGGCCCGCGTAGTAACGCGACTTCCAGTCCTTCGAGATACCGAGTCGGAAACCGATCGGATGAGTCTTCTGTCCCATTAGCGCTTTCTCCCGGTCTTCGCTGCCTTGACACCCTTTGCACCCTTCTCGGAGAGCTCGATCTCGATGTGGCTCGTCCGCTTCTGCACGGGCGTCGCGCGTCCCATCGCCGCCGGCATGAACCGCTTGAGCTTCGGGCCTTCGTTCACGACGGTGCGCGAGATGTAGAGCGCATCCACGTCGAGCGCCGTGTTGTTCTCACGCGAGAGATGCTCGGCGTTCGCGACGGCCGAACGCAGCGTCTTCTCGATCTGCTTCGCGGCGCCCTTCTTCGAAAAGGCGAGGTAGGCGAGGGCGTCGTTCACGCTCTTGCCACGGATCTCGTCGATGACGAGCCGCATCTTGTAGGGGGACTGGCGCGCGGACCGCTGCGTCGCCTGGTACGGCCCGGCCTTGCGGTCGGCGCGATGCTGCTCCGCGCGCTGCTGGCTCTTGGCGCCCATTTACTTGCCTCCTCGCGCCGGAGCGCCACCGCCACCCGCCGGCGCCGACGTCTTCTTGTCGACGGCCTTTTGGCCGGTGTGTCCGCGGAAGAGCCGCGTCGGCGCGAACTCGCCGAGCTTGTGCCCCACCATGTTTTCCGTCACGTACACCGGGATGAACTTGTTCCCGTTGTGGACGGCGAATGTATGACCGACGAATTCGGGCAGCACGGTGCTCGAGCGCGACCAGGTCTTCACCACGCGCTTCTCGCTCTTCGAGTTCAGCGCTTCGACCTTCTTGGCGAGCGCCTCTTGCACGAAGGGGCCCTTCTTTACGCTTCTTCCCATAGTAACGGCAGGGTATAGGGTCTTGGGCTTAGGGTGTAAGGAAGGGTCTAAACCCTAGACCCTACACCCTTTACCCTGCTACTGAGTCGCTTTGCCGCGCTTGCGGCCACGGACGATCAAACGCTGCGACGACTTCTTCTTGTTGCGGGTCTTCACGCCTTCCTTCTTGCCCCACGGGCTGACGACGTTGCGTCCGCCGCGCGTACGACCGCCGTGCGGGTGATCGACCGGGTTCATGACCTCACCGCGGACCTTCGGACGGCGCCCCTTCCAACGGGTCTTACCGGCCTTGCCCCACGAGATGAGCTCGTGCTCCTCGTTCCCCACCGTGCCGATCGTCGCGTAGCAGCGGCCGTGAATCAACCGCATTTCCGTCGACGGCATGCGGAGCGTCACGTAGTCGCCTTCTTTCGCCACGACCTGCGCCGACATCCCCGCCGAGCGGCAGAGCTGCGCGCCCTTGCCGATCTTCAGCTCCACGTTGTGCACCGCCGTACCGAGCGGCATCTCGAACAACGGCAGCGCGTTGCCCAGACGAATGTCCGAGCCCGGGCCCGCCATGATCGTGTCGCCCACGCTCAATCCCTTCGCGTGGATGATGTAGCGCTTCTCGCCGTCGGCGTACGTCACCAGGGAGATACGCGCCGAACGGTTCGGATCGTACTCCACCGACGTGATCGTGCCGGCGATGCCGTGCTTGTTGCGCTTGAAATCGATGATGCGGTACTGGCGCTTGTGACCGCCGCCGCGACGCCGCATCGAGATGTGGCCGTGATTGTCACGTCCACCGCTCTTCTTCACTGGTTCCAGCAGCGACTTCTCGGGCGTGCTCGTCGTGATGTCGGAAAAATCCGACACCGTCCGAAAGCGCGTGCCCTTGGTCACCGGCTTGAATTGACGAATACCCATGGTCTATGCGCTCCGGCTCAGCCTTCGAAGATCTCGATCGTGTCGCCGGCCCGCAGCGTCACGATTGCTTTTTTCCAATTCGGACGACGACCGGTGGTCTTGCCCATGCGCTTTTCCTTGCCGCGCTGGTTCGACGTCCAGACGCCGGTGACTTTCACGCCGAAGAGCTGCTCGATCGCCGAGCGGATCTGCGGCTTGCTCGCGTCGACGTGCACTTCGAAGGTGTACTCGCCGCGCGCCTGATAGGCCGCGCTCGACTTCTCGGTGATCAGCGGACGCACGATGGTGCGGTGCAGTGTCGGCATTGGTTACTTCCCCTTCTTCTTTGGCGTGGGGCGTTTCGCGTCGGGCGTGGGGCGCGATTCCTTCGTCGCGCTCGCCTTCTTCGCGGTGGCCTTTTTCGCCGGCGCAGCAGCCTTCTTAGCGGCGGTCTTCTTCGCAGGCTCTTTCTTCGCTGGCTCTTTCTTCGCGGCGGCCTTTTTCGCCGGCGCTGCGCTCTTCGCCGTCTCCTCGATCGGATCGAGCGTCTGGCCCAGTGCACCGGCCTCGATCAGCACCGTGTCCGACCACAAGATGTGGTAGGTGGACACGTCGCTGTACGGCATCACGTGCACGGTCGGCAGGTTGCGGGCGCTCAGGAACACGTTCGGCTTCACGCTGTCCGTGAGGATGAGCACTTTCTGATCGCCGAGTCCGAGGCGCTCGACGAGCGCCTTCATGCGCGACGTCTTTGGCGCGTCGTAGTCGAAGCGATCGATGATGAAGATCGCGTTCTCGCGGGCCCGGGCGTTGAACGCGCTCTTGCGCGCCAACGCGCGCACCTGGCGCGGCACGTACTGCGCGTAGCTGCGCGGAATCGGTCCGAACACCGTGCCGCCGCCCACCCAATGCGGCGCGCGAGCGGAACCGGCGCGGGCGCGGCCCGTGCCCTTCTGCTTCCACGGCTTCTGGTTGCCGCCGGTCACGTACTTGCGGATCTTCGTCGACGCGTTGCCCTGGCGCTGGTTGGCGAGGAACGCCTTCACCGCCTGGTGCATCACCGGCATGTTCACGGTGCCGTCGAACAGCTCTTCGGGGAGCGCGACTTTGTCGCGCGTCGTGCCCTGGGAGGTGTACGCGGCCGCTTCGAACGATTGTGCTGTCGTGTTGTCAGCCATGATTTAAGCCTGCTTCCGAACGACCACGAAGCCACCGGTAGGACCGGCAACCGAGCCGCGGATGTAGATCAGATTCCGCTCCATGTCGACCTTCTCGACGCGGAGATGGGTCTGCGTGTGACGCGCCGCGCCGTAGTGGCCCGGCATCTTCTTGCCCTTGATGACGCGCGACGGATCGGTACCAGGTCCGATCGAGCCGGGACGACGGTGCTTCGTGTTGCCGTGCGTGTTCGGTCCGCCGCCGATGCCGTAGCGCTTCACGACACCCTGGAAGCCGCGGCCCTTCGACGTGCCCGTGACCTTCACCTGATCGCCCACCGCGAAGATGTCGACCTTGATGATGTCGCCGAGGGCGTAGGTCGGAATCTCGATCGTGGCGTTGCCCGGCTCGTCGAGCCGAACGCTCTTGAGGATGCGCGGCGGCGCGTCGAGTCCCGCCTTCTTGGCGTGACCGACCGCGGACTTGTTCGCGCGATGCCCCTTCGGATTCTTCCCCTCGCCCTTCGCCGCTTCGCGGCGCAGGCGGGACGTGCCGTAACCCAGCTGCACCGACGCATGGCCAGCTTTCTTCTTGTCCGTCACGCCGAGCACCGGATTCGGCTCGGCCTCGATCACCGTGACGGGAATCTGCTGCCCTTGCTCGTTGAAGATCTGGGTCATACCCAACTTTTTCCCAATTATTCCGATCATCTGCTCTAGCTCCTCGAAGTCACTGCCGGCGTGAGCGCCGAATAGCAGTTGGACTGTGACCGAACACTCTTGCTCTCTGTTGTCTGCGCCCGGGTCTCAGAGAGCTGAGAGCAGACTGCCGAGAGCTGAACAAGCGTGCCCGACCTGAATTGTTATTACCCCCGCGGGCGGCTGACGCCGACCGCTACTCTACCTTGATTTCAACATCCACTCCAGCTGGTAAGTCCAGCTTCGTCAACGCATCGACCGTCTGGGCGCGGGAGTCGAGAATGTCGATCAGACGCTTGTGCGTCTTCAGCTCGAACTGCTCGCGCGACTTCTTGTCGACGTGCGGGGAACGCAGGACCGTCCACCGCTGAGTCTTGGTGGGAAGGGGAATCGGACCGGAGACCTGCGCCCCCGTCTTTTCCGCCGTCCGCACGATGTCCGCCGCCGCCTGATCGATCACCGCGTGATCGAAGGCCTTGAGTCGGATTCTGATTCTGCCAGCCATTTATGGATCTCTCGTTAGTGGGCCGTTGGGCGGAGGGCGTGGGCAGTTGCGCCCCACGCCCCACACCCCACGCATTACGCCAAGATCTTCGTGACCACACCCGCGCCGACCGTACGGCCACCCTCACGAATGGCGAAGCGCACCTGCTCCTCCATCGCGATCGGGGTGATCAGCTCGATCGTCATCTGGATGTTGTCGCCCGGCATCACCATCTCGGTGCCCGCGGGCAGCTCGATGTTCCCGGTCACGTCGGTCGTACGGAAGTAGAACTGCGGACGGTAGCCCTTGAAGAACGGCGTGTGACGGCCGCCCTCGTCCTTGTTCAACACGTACACTTCCGCTTCGAACTTCGTGTGCGGCTTGAGCGTGCCCGGCTTGGCCAACACCATGCCGCGCTCGATCTCCTTCTTGTCGACGCCGCGGAGCAGGAGGCCGACGTTGTCGCCCGCCTGGCCCTGGTCGAGCAGCTTGCGGAACATCTCGACGCCCGTGACGATCGACTTCTTGTCCGTGCCGAAGCCCACCAGCTCGACTTCCTCACCGACCTTGATGATGCCGCGCTCGATACGTCCCGTGGCAACCGTGCCGCGGCCCGTGATCGAGAACACATCTTCGACCGGCAGCGCGAACGGCTTGTCGATCTCGCGGACCGGCTCCGGAATGTACGTGTCGAGGGCCTCGTAGAGCTCGTCGAGACGCGCGATCCAGTTCGCGTCGCCGGAAATGGCGCCGATCGCCGAACCACGAATCACCGGCAGCTCGTCGCCCGGATAATCGTACTTGCTGAGCAGCTCGCGGACTTCGAGCTCGACCAGGTCGAGGAGCTCGGCGTCTTCCACGAGATCGCACTTGTTCAGGAACACGACGACCGACGGCACGTTCACCTGACGGGCGAGCAGGATGTGCTCGCGCGTCTGCGGCATGGGGCCGTCGACGGCCGAGACGACGAGGATCGCGCCGTCCATCTGCGCGGCACCCGTGATCATGTTCTTGACGTAGTCGGCGTGGCCCGGGCAGTCGACGTGCGCGTAGTGGCGCGCCTTCGTCTCGTATTCCACGTGGCTCGTCGCGATCGTCAGAATCTTGGTCGGGTCACGGCGGCCCTGCGACTCCGACGCCTTGGCGACTTCGTCGTACGGGATGTACTTCGTGCCGAAACCGCGGTCGGCCGAGATCTTCGTGAGCGCCGCGGTCGTAGTCGTCTTGCCGTGATCGACGTGGCCAATCGTGCCGACGTTCACGTGCGGCTTGTTCCGCTCGAACTTTGCCTTTGCCATTGATCGAATCCTGTTTTGGTAGTGTACTGCGTGCCTTGCCTACGCCTTGATCTTGCTGATGATCTCTTCCGCCTTCGACTTCGGCACTTCTTCATAGTGCGCGAATTCCATCGAGTACACGGCGCGCCCCTGCGACATCGAGCGGAGCTTCGTCGAATACCCGAACATCTCGGACAGCGGCACCGTGGACGCGATCACCTGCGCTTCACCACGCTGCGTCATGCCGCCGATCTTGCCGCGACGCGCCGACAGATCGCCCAGCACGTCACCCATGAACGCGTCCGGTGTCACCACCTCCACGTTCATCATCGGCTCCAGCAGCACGGGATGCGCGCGCTTCGCCGCTTCCTTGAACGCCATCGAGCCGGCGATCTTGAACGCCATTTCGCTGGAATCCACCTCGTGGTACGAGCCGTACACCAGCTCGACCTTCACGTCCACCATCGGGTAGCCGGCCAGGATGCCGTTCTCCAGCGCTTCCTTGATGCCCTGCTCCACCGGCGCGATGTACTCGCGCGGGATCACGCCGCCCACGACCTTGTCCTCGAACACGAAGCCCGCGCCCGTCTCGGACGGCTCCATGTTGATGACGACGTGGCCGTACTGACCCTTACCGCCCGACTGGCGAATGAACTTGCCTTCGACCTTCTCGACCCGCTTCCGGATCGTTTCTCTATAGGCCACCTGAGGCCGACCGATGTTCGCGTCGACCTTGAACTCTCGCATCATACGATCGACGATGATCTCCAGGTGCAGCTCGCCCATCCCCGAGATGATCGTCTGCGACGTCTCTTCGTCCGTATGGACGCGGAACGTCGGATCTTCTTCCGACAACTTCGCCAGCGCGATGCCCAGCTTGTCCTGATCCGCTTTCGTCTTCGGCTCGATCGCGACGTCGATGACGGGGTTCGGGAACTTCATCGCCTCGAGGATGATCGGATGATCATCGTCGCACATCGTGTCGCCCGTACGCGTGTCCTTCAAGCCAATGGCCGCGGCGATGTCGCCGCAACGCACTTCCTCGATCTCCTCGCGCTTGTTCGCGTGCATCTGCAACAGACGGCTGACGCGCTCGCGCTTGTCCTTCGTCGAGTTGTAGACGTACGAGCCCGACTTGAGCGTGCCCGAATACACCCGGAAAAACGTCAGCTTTCCAACAAACGGATCGGTCGCGATCTTGAACGCCAACGCCGCGAACGGCGCCTCGTCCGACACCGGACGCTCGGCCATCGTTTCGTCGTGGTGCGGCAGGTGCCCCTTGATCGGCGGCACGTCCTTCGGCGACGGCAGATAGTCGATCACTGCGTCGAGCAACGCCTGCACACCCTTGTTCTTGAACGAGGCGCCGCAGAGCACGGGAATCATCTTGCCCGTGACCGTCGCCTTGCGAATCGCCCGACGGATCTCGTCCATCGACAGCTCGTCGCCGTTCAAATACTTCTCCATCAACTCGTCGTCCTGCGCCACCGCGACGGCGTGATCGATCACGTCGTGGCGCGCCTGCTCCACCGCGTCCGAATACTCGGCCGGCACGTCGGTGACCGTGAAGGTCTTGCCGAGCGTGTCTTCGTCAAAGATGTACTGCTTGCGCTCGAGCACGTCGATGTGGCCCGTGAACAGCTCGCCCGAGCCGACCGGCAGCTGCAGCGGAAACGCGTCCTTGGACAACCGATCGCGGATCATGCGCATGCAACGGTCGAAGTCGGCGCCCGTGCGGTCCATCTTGTTCGAGAAGATGATGCGCGGCACGCCGTAGCGATCCGCCTGGCGCCACACCGTCTCCGTCTGCGGCTCCACGCCGGCGACGGAATCGAGCAGCGTCACGGCACCGTCGAGCACGCGCAGCGAGCGCTCCACTTCGACGGTGAAGTCCACGTGCCCCGGCGTATCGATGATGTTGATGCGATACTCGATGCCGCTGCGCGTCCAGAACGCAGTTGTCGCGGCCGACGTGATCGTGATGCCGCGCTCCTGCTCCTGCTCCATCCAATCCATCGTCGCGGTGCCTTCGTGCACCTCGCCGATTTTGTGCGCCTTGCCGGTGTAGTACAGAATGCGCTCGGTCGTGGTCGTCTTACCGGCATCGATGTGGGCCATGATGCCGATATTGCGATAATGATCGAGCGAAGTTACGCGGGCCATATATGAGTCAGCTGTTGGCTATGAACTGTTTGGTCGACTACTCGTCTTCGAACTGCTATTTCAAACTCTCATTTCGAACTTCTACCAGCAAAAACGCGGGTGGACCGGGCGCCCTCGTAAGGGCCGGTGTCCATCCGCCACCGCCGGGTGCACTCGTCACTGCTGCGCGAGTGGGGACCCAAGGCGCATCAGTCTCTCCCTGACGGAGATCCCTCACAGCGGTCGCGCGGGTGCGCGAGCTCGGCTCGGGACTGACTGACGTTGAATTGTCCTGCGTCGCTTGTCGGGAATCTCGGCACTCGCGAGAGCGCGTCGATCGGAGCAGACCCCTGCGCGAACGCAGGCCCATAAGTGTCGGCGCGCAGCTCGCCGAAGGTGGTGCAAGGTGGTGCGTCGATCGCTACGAGGGAGGTGCCGAACGACTGGAGCTAAAACCCCGTAGCCCCTTGAATTTATTGAGTATTGGGCCCATGTCAACCGGCGAGGGTCGACCCGTGAAGAGTCGACCCTCGCTCCTTCGCCCGGCCCAGCACTAGGGCTTCTTGCTCCAGATCGCGACCGCGCCGCAGCGCAGATCCGGCTGAGCGAACTCGGGCGGCATCTCCGACAGCCCGCGGAACACCTCGATGCCCTCGATCGTGTCCAGCTGCATCGAGCCAAGGCCGTCGGTCAGCGGATCGGTCCGCCCCGGCAAATCTACCCGGTGGCCGTCCACGAACCACCCCACATGACAGCTGCTGGACACCGGACCGCGGCTGCCGCCGCTCAACGCGCCCACGTTCCGCGTCATCTGCATCGACGAGGTCGAGCCCGGATCGAGCACCGAGAACCCCGGCACGTTCTGGAGGAACTCACCCAGGGTGTTCACGCTCGACTTCGCCAGCTGGTTGCGATCGTAGTGGATCCCCGAGCCGGTCGCGCGGCGCTGCTGAAACCCGTTCTGCGCCGTGTTCCGCACGCTCGCCTCGGCGGCCTTGGTCGCGTTGCCGTCCGGGCGGATGTGCTCCACCACGGCGATGTGATGCTGCGGATCACCGGCCTCGGCGATCGGGAGCCGGATCGTCAGCCGCTCCCCGTTCTGCAGCGGCACCGGCGCCGACAGCACCGAGATGTACCCGGGCCGCACGGCGGCGATCTGGAAGACGCCGCGAATCGTCTGCAGCGCGAACTGGCCGAGCGAGTCGGTCGCGGTGTGCACCACCGCCGCGTCCGTCGACGGATCAACGAGCATCACGGTGCCCCGGACAGGCAAGCCGGTGGCGTCGTCATATAGAATGCCGCGCACATAGGCCTGTGCGTGAACCGACGCCGGAACCAGAACGGTGGAAACGATCAAGGTGGCGGTCGCGGCCGCGCGGTGAATCGAACGGATGCCCATGGTGCACCTCTCGTGCGTTTGTCACCGGGCCCCTATGCGA
Organism: Gemmatimonadota bacterium; assembly: GCA_028287235.1. Classification (GTDB taxonomy): domain Bacteria; phylum Gemmatimonadota; class Gemmatimonadetes; order Gemmatimonadales; family Gemmatimonadaceae; genus JAQBQB01. The sequence goes on from JAQBQB010000012.1 coordinate 32,672, forward strand.
ATTGCGCCTTGCAATCCTTCGTGCTTTTCTGGTCCGACCGCGCCGAGCTTTCGCCCCCGCACCCGACCCCACCCCACACGCCACCCGGTGACCTTGACATAGACCAGAGTCGTGCCAGAACGCTCATGCCCTTGGGTTTTTTTGCCCAAAATGTGACCGACTCTGCCGTGGGAGTTGTCGTGGAACCTGCCGTGCCCGCTACTCCCGCCCATCGCGCCGTTCGCGACAGTCCATTCCGGAAGAGCGATATTGAGCAAAATGATATTATAATTTTCTAATAGCGATCGGCAGTGGACGCCGCACGAGGCGAGCACGCAGGCGAGCACGGGGCGAGCGCGCGTCGAGGACGGCATTGTGATCCGCGACACAGGATCAGAAGATGGGTTCGCTCTACCATTCTTACGCCTCTTCCACGTCCAACCGCCTCAAAGGTCCACACATGCTTGTCCGCCCGCTCGTGCACCCGATCCTCCTGTCGTGTTTTGCCCTTTCGCTCACCGCCGTCGCATGCGGCGGCAGCGGAACGCCCTCGGCGCCCGGCGGAACGAATGGCGGCACGACCGGCGGCAGCACGGGCGGCTCGAACCCCACCGTCGCCTCCGTCGTCGTGACCGGCGCAACAGCGGTGGAGCTGGGCGGCACGCTGCAGCTATCGGCCGAAGCGCGCGACGCCTCCGGTGCGCCGATCGGCGGCAAGACCGTCGCTTGGTCGAGCTCGAGCGACGCCGTCGCATCGGTCGCCTCGACCGGCGTCGTGACGGCGCGCGCCGCGGGCACCGCGCAAATCAGCGCCGCCGTCGACGGAAAGAGCGGCTCGCTCGCCGTCACCGTCACGCCCCCGGTCGGCTCCGTAACGATCAGCGGCTCCGCGGCGGTGCAGGCCGGCGCGACCACACGGCTGTCGGCCCAAGCGCGGGATGCGGTGGGCAACGTGCTCTCCGGGATCGCGACCACGTGGAGCACCGCCGACCCCACGATTCTCACCGTCGCCGGCGACGGAACCGTGACGGCGCTCCGCATCGGTACCGTGAACGTCACCGCCACCATGGGCAGCAAGACGGCGAGCGTGGCCGTCGTCAGCTCGCTCTCGCCGTTCGTGTTCACCTTCACTACGGCCACCAGCGCGGCGGACCAGCAGTTGATCAAGGACGCGGTGCAGCTCGCCCATGGGTACTTCCGTACGGCGCTGGGACGGAATCTTCAGAGCGCCACGGTGGTGGCCGGTGCGGCGAGCGATCCGGGGTGCGACACACGCACCGGCAACGCGGCCGTGGCCGGCGCGGGGTCGGCCATCATTTGTGTGAACAACTCGGGCTGGCTCAACAGCGGTCCAGTGCAAAAGCAAAAGATCGTCGTTCGCGAGCTGTTTCACGTTCTTCAATACGCGAATCACTGGCTCGGCATTCCCGAGCCAGGCGCGCAGTGGCTCATCGACGGAAGCGCCGAGCTCGTGGGCTTCCGCGCGATCGCCGACAAAGGCACGCTGCCGATCGCCACGGCGCGCGGCTGTCAGGTCAAGCTGATCGCCGACTTCACCAAAACCGCCACGCTCCTGCCTCTCAACCGCGTCGAGCTACTCGGCGATTGGCAGTCGACACAGGGGCCGATCCTCAGCCGCGCAGTGCTCGGCGTGGATCAGCTCACTGCCACCTCAGGCCTCGCGTCGCTCATGGCGTACGCCGACGCGCTCTCGAACGGCACGCCCTGGCAGACCGCGTTTCAAACGGTGTTCGGCCAATCGCTCGCGTCGTTCTATGCCCAGTACCCTGCCTATGAGAGCGGGCTGGCGGTTCCCGCGACCTACGCCTGCGGCGTGTAGGTTAGCAGACGGCGGTCAGCGTGTAGTTCGGCGCGAAACCCACGCGATAGACGAGGTCCATCGTTTCAGTCCCCGCGGCGGGCAGCACGTAGCGAATCGTTCCGGCCGCCCCGCCGTCACCGGCGTCGACCAGGCGGTCCATCCGGTTCACCAGCGCCGTGTCGACGGCCTTGATCCGGATGAAGATGGGTGACGTGGCAGTGGCGTGCTCGATCGAATCGTCCAGCGTTCCGAGCGGCGTCGCCAGCGACGTATCCGCGTAGAAGGTGCCGAACGGACCGTTGGCGGTCCACGTCGTCTGCGAATTCGGATTGTACGTATTCGTTCCGCAACTGATCCGCTCGGTCTGGAGGACCAGCTTGGACAGGCTGTGGATCTTGAGCGGATACACGACGCCGACGCGCTGCACGCTCGCCCCGAACTTGACGATCGCCGAGTCGACGCTGCGGAGCGTGGCGTAGGTGTCCGACACCCGTTGCTGATCGACCACCGACCCGATCACCGGCGCGGCCGCGGCCGCGATCGTGGCGACGATCGCGATCACCACGACCGCCCAGACGAGGCCGTAACCACGGCGATGCGGAGATAGCGGCATATGCTGCTCGACGAACGGGATATGAAGATGTATCACAAAGAAAATCGCTCCGCCAGCAGCGCCGGCGGAGCGATCAATTCCCGAAACCCGGAAGCCCTACCAGCGATAGTGCGCGAACGCCTTGTTCGCGTCGGCCATACGGTGCGTGTCTTCCTTCTTCTTCACCGCGTTGCCCTCACCCTTCGACGCCGCGATCACCTCGGCGGCGAGCTTCTCCGGCATCGACTTCTCGTTGCGATCGCGCGAGTACGAGATCAACCAGCGCATCGCCAGCGCCGTGCGGCGCTCGGGACGGACTTCGACCGGCACCTGGTACGTGGCACCGCCCACGCGGCGGCTCTTCACTTCGACGACCGGCTTGAGGTTCGCCAGCGCCTGCTTGAAGACGTTGACGCCCGGCTGATTCGTGCGGCTCTCCACGAGGTCCATCGCGCCGTAGAAGATGCGCTCGGCGGTCGACTTCTTCCCCTGGAGCATCATGGCGTTGATGAACTTCGAAACGGTCTGGCTGTCGTAGCGGGCGTCGGCGAGAATCGGACGCTTCACGCTTCCTTTGCGGCGGCTCACTTCTTACCTCCCGCTGCGCCGGCCTTTGGCTTCTTCGTGCCGTACTTGGAGCGGCTCTGGTTGCGGCCGTTCACGCCACTGGCGTCGAGCGATCCGCGCACGATGTGATAGCGAACGCCCGGGAGATCCTTCACACGGCCGCCGCGCACGAGCACGATCGAGTGCTCCTGCAGGTTGTGGCCTTCACCGGGGATGTAGGCGATGACTTCGAAGCCGTTCGTGAGACGAACCTTGGCGACTTTGCGCAGCGCCGAGTTCGGCTTCTTCGGGGTCGTGGTGTACACGCGCGTGCACACGCCGCGACGGAAGGGATTCGACTTGAGCGCGGGCGACTTTTCCTTCTTCTGGACGTCGCGGCGACTCCGTCGGACGAGCTGATTGATCGTTGGCATGTAGGACGGAAAGAATGCGAACGGGATAGCCCCGTGGATGCACTTCCCCCGAACCCAAAGTGGTTTGGGGGAGACTGAAAAAGGTAGCTAAGTGTCAGCGGTAGGTCAAGTTACCGGTTGGCGGTGTTGTCCAGGGCAGGCTTGTTCGCCGTGACCGCCGACACCAGGTCGCCGCGCGCGGCCACGGTGTAGACCCGGCCGGCGACGAACGACACCGCCGCGCGGGTGACGACGTTGGTGCTCGAGCCCGCGGTGCGCGTGTTGAGATCGTACACGCCCGCCGGAAGCGCGATGAAGCTGCCCGCCGCCTTGTACGCCGCGGTCGTGCCGATCGCCACCTCGACGCCGGTCGTCGTGTTCTTGGCGTACAGCGTCATCGGTTGCGCGTTGTAGATGGCGTTCACGAATCGAACGTACGTCTGGGTGAAGTCGATGTCGGCCGGAAACGGATCTTCGACGATGAACGCGTCCGTGGTCTTGGCGGCCGGATCGTACACTCCGCTCGTGAAGAGCGAGTAGTACTTCCCGTTCGCGAGCGTCGACGAGAGCTTCGCGACGGCGAGGCCGTTGTCCGTCGCGGCGGAAACTTTCGCCGCGAACGAGTACTGTGCCGGCGCGATCGACGAATACAGCCCGCCGTTCCCCAGGCTGCCGTAGGCAGTGCCGTTCGTCGATTCGAGGCCCGAGGCACTACACGCCGGATTCGGAGGCGTGGTGGGCGGCGTGCAGCTCGTGGAGCTGATCGCCGTCACCTTCGTGTCGTTGGCGTAGAAGTTCACCGACGGTGAGCCCACGCCGAAGTTGTAGAACTTGATGAACGAGCCGGCGGTCGGTCCCGCGAGGCTCTGGATCCCGTCCTTGGAGCACGCGGCGAGCAGGGCCGCGGTCAACAATGCGGTCGTCAGTCGGATTCTAGTCATGACTGTCATTTACGGTTGAGTGATCCAGAGAGGCTTCGTGTGGTAGTCCAGCAGGTCGCCGCCGATGGTCTTCAGCGACGCAAAGTTCCACACGTACTCCGAGTTGTAACGCGGCCGGATGCGCTGCACGATCTTGCCGTTGTTGTCCGGAAATAGGTTCGTCGGGGCGGCAAAGCCCGGATAGATCGGCGCTCCGGTTGCCGGATCGGTGTCGGTGTAGTGATACCGCCGCATGTCCATCCACAGCTCGTTGTGGCCCCACGCCCACTGCGCGATGTACTTCTGCGTCATGATCTGGGTGAGCGTCAGCGCCGCGGAGCTCGTCGGCACGATGCGGGTGTCGGCGAGAAACGCGGCCTTCTCGGCGGCCGAGATCTGCGTCGCCGCCTGATTGGCGTCGAGATTTCTCGTATTAACGAAGTCTATATGGGCCGAGATCGCGTTCTTGTAGGCGGCGAGGGCCGTGGCCTTGTCGCCCGATCGGAACGCCGCTTCTGCCTTGACGAACTGCAGCTGCGCATACGTCATCAACGGCATCTTCGACTTGTCGTCGAAAAGGTATCGGGCCGGCAGGCCAAGGCCGCCCGTACCCGCATAACCGAAGAAGTTGAACGGTTGCTGCGCCGCCGTCATGGCGCCGAACCCCGGCACGTTCGGATCGACGCCTCGGAACTGTCCGTCGGCCGAGGGCGCGAGCATGCGGCTCATGCGCGGATCCACAGCGCCGAAATCGGTACCGTTCATGAGATTCACCACGAACTGCGTCTGGCGATAGCTCGTGACGTTGTTGCGCGTGCGGCCCCAGAAGTTGAAGTCCGCAAAGCCGGGATCGACGCCCGGATATCCGAGCAGCGCGTTGTCCGCCTCGCTCGCGAACGACTTGTCCACCGCGGCGATCACGGCGGCGGGCTGGTACGCCGCCTTGTTCGAGAAGTGGTTCAGACTGATGGCCTGCAGTCCGTAGGCCAGCTTCAGCCACTTCGTGCGGTCGCCGTTGTAGATGTGATCCGTGGTCGCCAGATACGCCTGATCGACGGCGCCGTCGGTCTTCTGGAGATCGGCGATCGCCTGCGTCAGCAGCCGCTGGACCTCCGAATACGCGAACTCCTGCGTGTCATAGTCGAACGTGCTGCGCGTGGGATCGATCGCTTCCTTCACGATGATCTCGCCGTGCATGTCGGTCAGCACCAGCCAGCCCCAGGCCTTCATGACGTACCCCACGCCGGCGAGGTCCCACCGCTGCTCCTTCTCCGACTTGTTGATCATGTCGACGAGGTTCTGGCCGAGCGACCAGTACACGTCGCGCCACTGTTCGGCGCCGTTGTCGCTGGCGGCATCGTACCCCATGCGGTCCCAGGTGCCGAGCGTCGTCACGCCGTTGGCCGGCATCCACTCCTGCGTGTATCGGCCGATGAACCGGCCGTCGAACTGCGGCGCGGTCACCATCCAATGCTCCATCGGCGAGAGATACAGATTCGCCGACACGGCCTCGGGAGCGTTCGGGTTCGTATTGACGTCGAGGTACTTGGTGCATCCGTTCGCCAGGCTCAGGAAGCCCACGAGGAGCCCGGTCGTAATTTGGCGTTTAGTCATGGGTGTCCTCAGAAGCTCCACTTGAACCCGAAGTTGATTCCGCGCGGAATTGGGAAATCGCCGTAGTCGATGCCCACGCCGCCCGAGCCGCCGACCGCCGCGTCATTTCCGTTCGCGATCGGATCGAGGCCGGTGTAGTTCGTCAACAGGAAGACGTCCGTCGCCGTGACGAACACGTACGCGGCGCGCCCGAAGCGTTCGGGGAGCGAGTACTTCACCGTGACGTCGCGGAGCCGCAGCCAGTTGATGTTCTTCTCGATGAACGGCTCCTCGCTCATCTGCGTGTAGTACGCCGTCTGAATCGCCGGAACGACGACGATCGTGTTCGGCGTCGGGTTCGCGGTGTTCTCCTTTCCGTCGCGCAGCACGCCGGGGATGACTCGCGGTGTGTTGCGATCGGTGGTGCTCGTGGCGAGTCCGCGAACCGTCAGATAGTGCTCGGTGGCGTTGAAGACGTCGCCGCCGCGCCGGATGTCGAACAGGAAGCTCAACGAGGCGCGCTTGTATCTGAAGTTGTTCGAGAGGCCGATCGTGTAGTTCGGCTGACGGTCGTAGCCATGGTCGACGAATGTGCTCGACCGGAGCGGAAGGCCCGTCGTGGGATCGATGAGGATCTGGCCTTGGCTGTTCCGCAGATAGAACAATCCGGTCAACGACATCGTCGACAAACCCGGCTCGGTGCCGTTGCGGACGTTGCCGTAGATCCACGTGTCGGAGACGTACGACTCGGGCAACGCGTTGGGGAGCGACAGGGTTTTCCCGCGCGCCCTGGCGAAGTTGGCCTGTATGTCCCAGCCAACATCGGCGCGCTGCACCGCCGTGCCGCGCACCGAGATCTCGGTTCCCTTATTCTCGGTCGAGGCGCCGTTCAGATTGAAGAGAATGAAGCCCGTACCGTAGCTCTCGCGGAGATTCTGGACGATCTGGTTCTGGGTGCGCTTGCGGTACACTGTCGCATCGATGCCCAAGCGGTCGTCCAGGAAGCCGAGCTCCGTGCCCATTTCGTAGGACTTGGCGAATTCGGGCTGGAGGAACGGGTTCGGCCCGGTGAAGCCGTACCCATAGCCGCCGAATGACGTGGTCTTCGACTCGAGCGACGTGCGGTACGAGTACGGCGCCGCATCGCGGCCCACCTCGGCGAATGCCGCGCGCAGCTTGCCCGTCATGTGCTTCTGAAGCGACGGGAACGCGTCGGTGAAGATGAAGCTCGACGAGATCGAGGGGTAGAAGAACGAATTCTGCCCAACCGGAATGGTCGACGTCCAGTCGTTTCGTCCCGTGCCCGTCAGATACAGGTAATTGCGGAAGTTGGCGGTCGCCTGTCCAAAGGCGCTCACGAGGCGCCGCTGTGTGATGACCGTGCGGCCGGCTCTGCTCACCGCGTTGTTGATCGAAACGAAATTCGGGTCGAGGAAGTTGACGCCTTCAGCGCCGTCGACCGTGGACTTCTGATCGAGGAGGGAATTTCCAACGAGGCCGCTGAGCGACAGCCCTTTGCCGATCGCGCGGTCGTTGACGTGGAACAGCGTCTGCGCGTTGAGGTTGCGGGTAATGTCGTCGCTGACGTCGAGAATGCCTCTGGTCGATCCGGCCATCGCGCTCTCGGGATGGCGCAGCATCAAGTTCTGGCTCGTGTACGCGTCCGTTCCGATGTTCGTCTTCAGGTAGCCCCAGGAGAACGGCAAGACGGTGAACCCGGCGTTGACGATGATGCGGTTCGTCTTGTTGTTCATCTTGTTCTTGCTGACCGCGAAGTACGGATTGTCCACTTCCGTCGCGGCCGCGAGCCCGGTAATACGTGCGCGCGTTCCGGCGGGCGTGAGCCAGTTCGCGGCGTTGTTCGTGTCCGGCCACGCGAGCAGGCCGAGGAGCGGGCTGTCGTCGCCCTTGTACGCCTGATTGTTGTCGGCGTAGGAGTAGATCATCGACAGGTCGGCGTTCAACCACTTCGTGACCTGGCCCTGCGACGCGCCGGTGAGGTTGATCTTGTTCAACCCGGTGTTCGGAATGACGCCAACCTGCCGGGTCGACGAGCCGGAGATGCGGTAGGACACCCGGCTGTCCGTCGTTGCCCCGCTGAACGCGAGGTTGTGGCGCTGCGTGGCTCCCGTTTGGAAGAAGTTTCCAATGTTGTCGAAGTGGGAAGTGCTGCTGGGATACGCCGCACCGAAGTACAGATAGGATCCATAGCCGGAGCCCGAGATGCTGAGCGTGCCGCTGGGGCCGTAGATACTCTGGATGTCGGGCTGTGCGCGCACCTGCTCGATGCGGAAGCTGTTGCTGTAGTCGAAGCCGCCCGAGCCGTTGCGTCCGCGCTTCGTGGTGATCACGATCGCCCCGTTCGCCGCATCGATGCCGTAGAGCGCCGACGCTTCCGGTCCCTTGAGCACGGTGAGCGACTCGATGTCCTCGGGATTGATGTCTGCCGCGCGGTTGGTGAAGTCGACGTTGCGATTGTTGAAGGCGAGCGCCGACGTCGGTGCATCGGACGCCAGGTTCGCCGTGTTGGTCGTCTTGTTGTCGATCGGCAGGCCGTCGACGATCATCAGCGGCTGATTGGTGCTGCTGATCGAGCTGACGCCGCGAATGACGATCGACGTCGACGCGCCCGGCGCGCCGGACGTGCTCGTCACGTCCACGCCGGCGACGCGTCCCTGCAGCGCGTTGATGAAATTCTCGCGCTGCGTTCCGGCGATCGCGTCGCCGCGAACGGTCTGTTGCGCGGTTCCCAGCGACCGTTGCGCGGCGGTCTCACCCAACGCCGACACCACGATCGCATCGAGGCTCGTGGCGACTCGTCGAAGCTGGACGTTGATGACGTTGTCAGCGCCAACGGTGCGCTCCTCGGGAGCGGTGCCGATGAGTCGGAACTGCAGCACCTGGCCCGTCGTGGCGCGAATGGAATAATTGCCGTCGTTGTTGCTCGAGGTGCCGGTATTGGTCCCCTTCACGACGATCGCCGCGCCGGACAGGGGGGTACCCTGCTCACTCGTCACTTTGCCGGTCACCGTCCTCTGTTGTGCGAACGCTTGCGCACTGAGAAGGAAGATTCCCATCAACACCGTGAGCACTCTTGTTTTCATAGTGGGGTGTACCGGGTTTTGGTGGACAAGACATCGAGCGCCCGCCGCGTCCGAATACAATCGGGCTTGGTGGCGACGGGCCGGATGCTACTGGAGCGCGTGAGAGGGAGTGGGCTCGCCACCGGGCGCGCTGCGTGGTCGCTGTTGTTGCACAACTGCTACAATATCAGGCGTGAATGCTCGCATGGCGTTGTTGCCCGTGCAAGAGGCATTGTTCAAGAACGTGGATACAATATGCCGATTAGTTGACGCATCAAGTAATTCCCGCCACCATGGTTGCCGGCAGCGCGTCGCGAAGCCGCACCGCGGTTTCGTACGACCCAAGCAGGTGCGCCACGCTGTTCGCGTAGTAGCTCACCAGCTCGCGTCCGTGCGGCAACACCACGAATCCCTCACCGTCGGCCGCGAGCACGCGCCGCATGCGCAACATGCGCCACGCGCGCTCGAACGTCTCCTCGATTCCGCCGTCGTGCCGCACCGCTCGGCCGTTCAGCTCGAGAAGCGCGTCGCGCATCTCCGCCATGCGAGCGAGCAGCTCGGCGCGCGGAATGAAATCGCGATCGAAGCTCTGCACCGCCGCGCACGCGAGCGGCACCGGAGTCACGGGCACCAGCATGCCGATGCGCGACATGACGTGATCGCAGAGCGCCTGCACGCGCGCCAAGCGCTCCGGCTTCGGCAGCTCGAATAGATCGCGATTGTGGAGGAACCATTCGTCGAGCGCCATCGGTGCGCCGACGATGACGGCCGCGCGGCCGTAGCGCCGCCATCGCCGAGTGGACAGGCGCGCCGCGTTCCACCAGAGATATCGGGCCACCTCGCCGAATTGCACGAGCCGCGATGGACGCGTGCGCCCCTCACGCGAGGCGAGCTCGCGCAACAGCGAGCGATCCTCCAGCACGCGATCGTAGTTCACGGCGAGCGGCACGATGTGGATTCGGTACCGGTACGCCGGATCGCGCGCGATGCCCAGCACGTAGTCGAGCAGACCGATCTTCGGCGACTTGAGACGCCCGTCACGCGTCAGCCCGCCCTCGAGGAAGATGCCCTGCGTCACCCCCTCGCGCGTGATGAGCTGCACGTATCGCTCGAGCACCGCGTGGTACAGCGGCTCGCGGTACCGTCGCCGCACGAAGTACGACCCGAACGACTTGAAGATGTGCTCGAGCGGAAACGCGCGCGCCCATTCTCCCACCGCGTACGAGATCGCCACCTGTCCGGCGAGCGCGTAGCTCACGAGCACGTAGTCGGCGTTCGACCGGTGATTCATCAAATACACGAGCACCGACTGTCGCGGAAGGCGCTCGAGCGCGGCCTGGTCCTCGTGCTCGACCGTGACTTTATAGAAGAGGTTGAGCAGCCGGCCGGCGAGCCGGTAGCCGACCTGGTAGTACGCCACAACGTTGAAGAACGGGACGATCTCCCGGATGTAGGTCTCGACGCGCTGCATTGCCGCGAGCTCGCTCTCGTCCGTCGCCACCGCGTGCGCGTGAATCGCCTCGGCGATCACCGGATCCTCGAGCAGCCGCGTCCGCACCGCCGCGCGGCTCGCGAACTTGAACCGGTCCATCCGCCCGCGAAAATGCATCAGCGCGCGCCGCCCCCACCGCGGCGCGTACCAGCGCACGGCAATCTCCAACAGCACGAACGCGGCGAGGAGAACCAGCAGCGTCTTCACGCCCAGACCATCGCGTGCAAACAGGGCTCAAGTCAAGAACAAAGCGAGTTCGTCCGTGCTTTGTCGGCAGTTGTCCGTGCGTGTCCGTGCCGACGCTGTTCGAGCCCGGGACATCGACGCCGGATTCGGCGATGAACAAAAAAAAACGGGGCAAGCTTTCGCTCGCCCCGCTTTCCCTACTCGATCAAAACGCCGAACCTACTCAGCCGATCCCTTCACACCCGGCCGCGGCAGCGGGAAGTCTTCGTCGTCCGCCATCGAGAAGACGTTGGGTAACGTCTCCGCCATGGTCGGCAGCGGCTCGAAGCCTTCGGGCTGCGCGATCTCGATATCCACATCCTGGTAGCGGTACATACCCGTACCGGCCGGAATGAGGTGACCGATGATGATGTTCTCCTTGAGCCCGAGCAGGTCGTCCTTCGCGCCGCGAATGGCCGCGTCGGTGAGGACTCGCGTGGTCTCCTGGAACGACGCCGCCGAGATGAACGACTGCGTCGTGAGGCTCGCCTTGGTGATGCCGAGGAGCAACGGCTCCGCGGCGGCCGGCGCTTCCTTCTTCTTCTTCGCGCGGTCGTTCTCGTCGCGGAAGACCTGACGATCCACGTGCTCCCCTTCGAGGAACTCCGTCTCGCCCGGCTCCATGACGCGAACCTTCTGCAGCATCTGCTTGACGATCACGCCAATGTGCTTGTCGTTGATCTTCACGCCCTGCAGGCGGTAAACCTCCTGCACTTCGTTCAACAGATACTCCTGCACCGCGCGTGGTCCCTTGATCCGCAGAATGTCGTGCGGGTTCACCGGCCCTTCGGACAGACGGTCACCGGCGCGCACGCGGTCGCCCTCGTGCACGCGCAAGTGCTTGCCGGCGGGCACTTCGTACAACTGTGCCTCGCGCGTCTCGTCGAGCGAACCGTCGTGGTTGATCGGAGCGACGTAAACCTCGCGCTTGCCGCGCTTGATCTCGCCGAACCGCACCACGCCGTCGATCTCGGAGATCGTGGCCGGATCCTTCGGACGGCGCGCTTCGAACAGTTCGGCAACTCGCGGCAGACCGCCCGTGATGTCGCGCGTCTTGTACGCTTCGCGGCCGACCTTGGCCAACGTCGTTCCGGGATAGATGCGCTGTCCATCCATGACGGTGAGCTGAGCGCCCGCCGGGATGATGAAGTCGCGCACGCGCTTTTCCTTGCCGCCCTTCTCCTGCACGATCTCGATGTGCGGATGCAGCTTCTTTTCGCGGTCTTCGATGATGACGCGCTGGCGGAGGCCGGTGAGCTCGTCGAGCTCCTCGGACACCGACTCGTCCTCAACGATGTCGACGAACCGCACCGTACCATCGACGTCGGCAAGAATCGGGTTCGTGTACGGATCCCAGGTGAAGATCACCTGGTCGCGCTTCACGTCGCTGCCGTCGGGCGCCATCATGATGGAGCCGAGCGGCACCTGCAGGCGCGCCGCGATCGCGGAGCTCCTGTCACCCGATGCCTTGATGTGGATCTCGCCTTCGTACGAGGTGACGACCTTCTGTCCCTCGGGATTCGTGACGACCACGAGGCGATCCCCGTACTCGATCACGCCGGCGACCTTCGACTTACGCGCCGTCTGTTCGGCGATACGAGCGGCCGTTCCACCGATGTGGAACGTACGCAGCGTCAGCTGCGTGCCCGGCTCACCGATCGACTGCGCGGCAATGATTCCAACGGCTTCGCCAAGGTCGACGACGTTCATCGTCGCCAGGTTGCGGCCGTAGCACATGCGGCAGAGACCGCGCTTCGCCTCACAGGTGAGAACGGAGCGGATCTTGATCATTTCGATACCCGACTCTTCGATCTGCGCGGCCTTCTCCTCGTCGATCAACTGGCCTGCTTCGACGACGAGCACGCGGCGCCCGGACTCGTCGAGCTCATGCGGATCTTCGACGTCTTCTCCCGCGAAGTTTCCGACAATGCGCTCCGAGAGCGGCTCGATCACATCCTCGCCTTCCTTCAGCGCGGACACTTCGAGACCCTGGATGGTACCGCAATCCTCTTCCGTGATCGTCACGTCCTGCGCGACGTCCACGAGGCGGCGCGTGAGATATCCGGCGTCCGCCGTCTTGAGCGCGGTGTCGGCCAGACCCTTACGAGCGCCGTGCGTCGAGGTGAAGTACTCGAGCGGCGACAGCCCTTCACGGAAGTTCGACTTGATCGGGCTTTCGATGATTTCGCCGATACCACCCGTGAGCTTCTTCTGCGGCTTCGCCATGAGGCCGCGCATACCCGCCAGCTGGCGGATCTGATCGCGGCTACCACGTGAACCCGAGTCGAACATCATGAACACCGGGTTGAACCCGCCCTTCGACTCGCGCATCGACTTGACCATCTCGTCGGCGATGTCGGAGTTGGCGTGCGTCCAGGTGTCGATGACTTTGTTGTAGCGCTCGCCGTTCGTGATGTTTCCGGTCTGGTAGGCGCGCTGGAACCGCTCCACGCGCTCCGTCGCTTCCGCAAGCAGCTGCGTCTTGGCGGTCGGAATCTCCAGATCTTCAATACCGATCGACACGCCACCGCGGGTTGCGTTGGCGAAGCCGAATTCCTTCAAGCGATCGAGGAAGCTGACCGTCGCGGCGAGGCCTGCCTTGCGGTAGGACTCGAACACGAGCTCGGACAGCGCCTTCTTCTTCATGTCGGCGTTCTTGTAACCGAGCTCCTTCGGCACGATCGCGTTGAACAGCACGCGGCCGGCCGTGGTCTTCTCCCACCGCTCGCCGTTGATCTCGTCCTTCACGTAGAACATCACCGCGCTGTGGCGCGTGAGACGCCCGAGCAACAGCTCCATCTCGATCTCGGCCATCTCCGTGAAGCGGCGAAGCTTCTTGATGTCGAGCGTCGCGAAATCGGTCGGCGCCTTCGTCGCGAAATAGCAGCCGAGCACGATGTCCTGGCTGGGCTCCGCGACCGGACGACCGTCCGACGGCTTCAAGATGTTGTTCGACGACAGCATGAGCAGGCGCGCCTCGAGCTGTGCCTCGAACGACAGCGGCACGTGCACGGCCATCTGATCGCCGTCGAAATCGGCGTTGAACGCCGCGCAGACGAGCGGGTGAATACGAATGGCCTTGCCTTCCACGAGCACCGGCTCGAACGCCTGGATGCCCAGGCGGTGCAGCGTCGGCGCGCGGTTCAGGAGCACCGGGTGATCCCGAATGATCTCTTCGAGAATCTCGTACACCTCCGGCGACTCGCGCTCCACGATCTTCTTGGCGCGCTTCACCGTTTCGGCGATGCCCTTCTCCACCAGCTTGTGGATGATGAACGGTTTGAAGAGCTCGAGCGCCATCAGCTTGGGCAGGCCGCATTGATGTAGCTGCAGCTCCGGACCCACGACGATGACCGAACGGCCCGAGTAGTCCACGCGCTTGCCGAGCAGGTTCTGACGGAACCGGCCCTGCTTGCCCTTGAGCATGTCGGACAGCGACTTGAGCGGACGCTTGCCGCGGCCACGAATGGCCTTGGAGCGGCGGCCGTTGTCGAACAGCGCGTCGACCGCTTCCTGCAACATGCGCTTCTCGTTCCGGAGGATGACCTCCGGCGCGCGATGCATGATCAGCTTCTGGAGACGGTTGTTGCGGTTGATGACGCGGCGGTACAAGTCGTTCAAATCAGACGTGGCAAAGCGTCCGCCGTCGAGCGGCACGAGCGGCCGCAGGTCGGGCGGGATCACCGGAACCACATCCAGAATCATCCACTCCGGACGATTGCGGGTCTCGCCCGAATCACCCGAGTTGCGGAACGCGTCGACGATCTTGAGCCGCTTGAGCAGCATCTTCTTGCGATGCTGGCTCGTCTCCGTCACGACCTGCGCACGGAGCGTGTCCGTGAGCGTGTCGACGTCGATGCGGCGCAGCAGCTCGCGCACGGCCGGCGCACCAATGTCGGCCATGAACGCGATGTCGTTCTCTTCCTTCGCCTTGGTGCGGAGGTTGAGGTATTCGTCTTCGTCGAGGAGCTGGTTGACCGAGACTTCCTGGGTCCCCGGCTCGATGACGACGTAGTTCGAGTAGTAAATGATCTTCTCGAGATCACGCAGCGTGATGTCGAGGAGATTGCCCATGGGGCTGGGCAACGTCTTGAAGAACCAGATATGCGCGACGGGCACGGCGAGCTCGATGTGGCCCATGCGCTCGCGGCGCACCTTGCTCAGGGTCACTTCGACGCCGCAGCGGTCGCAGATCACGCCGCGATAGCGGATGCGCTTGTACTTCCCGCAATGGCACTCCCAGTCCTTGACGGGACCAAAAATGCGCTCGCAGAACAAGCCGTCCTTCTCGGGCTTGAATGAGCGGTAGTTGATGGTCTCGGGCTTGGTGACTTCGCCCCACGACCACCAGTTGCGCAGGCCCTGGAGCTCCAGGCGCTCGCGCTCTTTGGGGTCCTTCGGTCCCCGGATTTCCTCCGGGGACGCGATACGGACTTGAATGAAGTCGAACGAGCTGGCGCGCTGTTCGCGCACGCTTCGGAAATCAATCATTGTTTACTCCTCGCTCCCATTGCCGTTGCCCGAGGTGCCCGTGTCGATCCCGGTTCCATAGAAACCGTGCTCGCTTTGCCCCATCGTGACCTTGATGCCGAGAGCCTGTAGTTCCTTCACGAGCACGTTGAACGACTCCGGAATGCCCGGCTCCGGAAGGTTCTGACCCTTCACGATCGCCTCGTACACCCGGCTGCGGCCGTTCACGTCGTCCGACTTGACCGTCAGAATTTCCTGCAACACGTGCGCGGCGCCGTACGCTTCCAGCGCCCACACTTCCATCTCTCCGAAACGCTGGCCGCCGAACTGCGCCTTACCGGCGAGCGGCTGCTGCGTCACGAGCGAGTACGGTCCGATGCTCCGCGCGTGGATCTTGTCGTCGACAAGGTGGCTGAGCTTCAGCATGTACACTTCGCCCACCGTGACCGGCGAGGCGAACGTTTCGCCCGAGCGACCGTCGCGCAGACGAACCTTGCCGAACGGGGTGAGACCGCCGAGGCGCATGAGCTCCACGGCTGCCGCATCCACGTCCGCTTCGGACTTCTTGCCAAGCATACCGGCGAGCGCCGGCAGCTCCTGATCGTTCAGGTACTCCGCCAGCTCGCCGGCCCGACGCTTCTCGAGCTGCTTGAGGCTGGCCTTGTACTCCGTCTTCTTCGAGGCCGACTGCGTCTCGTCGTCGATCCACTGCGTGTGCAGCGTGATCTGGTTGTCCAACGCGATCTGCTCGCGCTCCGCCAGCTCCTTCGCCGCGGTGGCGAGGAAGTCGCGAATCATGTGATAGATGTCGCGCGTCTCCTGCGACATCGTGCGCCCGCCGAGGTCGTTGATCGTGGCCTCTTCGAGCCGCTCGAACCGCTCTTCTTCTCGCGTGCGGTCGGGCTTGATGTCGCGCAGCAGGTCGAAGATCTCCTTGTGGGCGATCTTCGGCGCCGGCGTCTTGAGTGCGAGCGCGGGACCAGCCCACGTCACACCCGCCATCTTCAGCAGCAATCCAATCTCGCGCTCGTTGGCGCCCTGGAACACCGGCGTCTTCGCGTAGAAGCCGAGCAGTCGCGCGGCCCACCCCAGGTGGGTCTCGAGAATCTGTCCGACGTTCATACGGCTCGGCACGCCGAGCGGGTTGAGCACGATGTCGACCGGCCGGCCGTTCGGAAGGAACGGCATGTCTTCCTCGGGCACGATGCGGGCGACGATACCCTTGTTGCCGTGACGTCCGGCCATCTTGTCGCCGACCGAGATCTTTCGCTTTTCGGCCAGATACACTTTCACGAGCTGGATGACGCCCGGCGGCAGCTCATCGGGCTGGAGAATGCGATCGATCCGCTCTTCCGCCTTCTCTTCGAGCTTGGCCTTCTCTTCGTTCGACGCGTCGATGATCTGACGCACGCGCTCGTTCACGCGCTTGTTCTCGACGCGAAGCGTCTTGAGGTCGATCGACGAGAGGCGCATATCGCGCAGCGACGCCGCGGTCACCTTGGTGCCGGCGGGAATCGCTTCTTCGACAGTTCCGGACTTGAGCGCGAGCGCGATGACCTGGCCGTCGAGGATCTCGATCAGCTCGGAGTCACGCACTTCGTTGACGCGGATCTTTTCGTCGCCTTCCAGGCGCCGCACTTCACCGATCCGTTCGCCGCGGTCCTTTTCCACCACCTGATCTTCGATGCGCGAGAAGATCTTGACGTCGATGACCACGCCTTCCATGCCCGGCGAGACCTTCAACGACGAGTCCTTCACGTCCTTCGCCTTCTCACCGAAGATGGCCGTCAGCAGCTTCTCTTCAGGTGACAGCTCCGTTTCGCCCTTCGGCGTGATCTTACCGACGAGGATGTCGCCCGGCTTCACGTGCGCGCCGATGCGGACGATGCCGCGCTCGTCGAGGTCCAGCAACGCCTCTTCCGAGACGTTCGGGATTTCACGCGTGATCTCTTCCTGGCCGCGCTTCGTGTCGCGGACGTGCAATTCCAGCTCTTGAATATGAACGCTGGAATAGACGTCGTCCTTGACCAATCGTTCCGACAGAACGATGGCATCTTCGAAATTGTGTCCGTACCAGGGCATGAACGCCACGGTGACGTTCGCGCCGAGCGCCAGCTGTCCCTGCTCGGTCGCGGCGCCGTCGGCCAGCACGTCGCCGGTCTTGACCTTCTGGCCCTGGTGCACGAGCGGCCGCTGGTTGATCGCCGTGTCCTGGTTGGTTCTCCAGTACTTCTTGAGACGGTAGCGGTCGTGCTGCGTGAGGCGGGCCAGCGGACGGTCGCTGCCGTCGCTCGCCTTGGTCTCGTTCACCTGGCCGGCATCGACGATGATCTCGTCGGCCGTCACGCGCGACACCACGCCCGCGCGCTTGGCGATCACCACCGCGCCGGAATCCGTGGCCACCTTGCCCTCGAGCCCCGTGCCGACGAGCGGCGTACGCGGATTGAGGAGCGGCACGGCCTGGCGCTGCATGTTCGAGCCCATCAACGCGCGGTTCGCGTCGTCGTGCTCGAGGAACGGGATGAGTGCCGCAGCAATGGAAACGAGCTGCTCCGGCGCCACGTCCATGTAATCGATGCGATCCTTCGGCGTGAGCGGCACGTCGCCCTGCTGACGGCACAATACGAGGTCGTCGAGGAACTCACCGTTCTTGCCGAGCCGCGAGTTCGCCTGCGCGATGATCGCGTCCTCTTCCTTGTTCGCATCCAGCCACGCGATCTCGTTGAGCACCTTGCCGTTCTTCACGACACGGTACGGCGTCTCCACGAAGCCGAGGTCGTTCACCTGCGCGTAGCAGGCGAGCGACGTGATCAGGCCGATGTTCGGACCTTCCGGCGTTTCGATCGGGCACATGCGGCCGTACTGCGAATAGTGCACGTCGCGCACTTCGAAGCCGGCGCGCTCGCGCGTCAGTCCGCCCGGTCCGAGGGCCGAGAGACGGCGCTTGTGCGTCAGTTCCGCGAGCGGATTCGTCTGATCCATGAACTGCGACAGCTGCGACGATCCGAAGAAGGCCTGGATCACCGCGCTCACCGTACGCGCGTTCACGAGATCGTCGAGCGAGATCTTTTCGGGATCGGTGTTGATCGACATGCGCTCCTTCACCAGGCGCGCCATGCGGGACAGACCCACCGAGAACTGGTTGGCGATCAGCTCGCCCACCGAGCGAATGCGGCGGTTGCCCAAATGGTCGATGTCGTCGACATGCCCGCGGCCTTCGTGCAATTCCACGAGGTAGCGAACGATCTCGACAAAATCTTCCTTCGACAGCACCGTGTAATCGGACGGCATGTTCATGCCGAGCCGTTGATTGATCTTGTAGCGGCCCACGCGGCCGAGGTCGTAGCGCTTGGGCGAGAAGAACAAGCGCTCGAGCGCCTGCTTCGCGGTGGTCGCGTCGGGGGCGTCGCCCGGACGGAGCAGCGCGTAGATCTGGGACAGCGATTCCTTCTCGCTGTGCGTCGGATCCTTCGCCAGCGTGTTCTTGATCAGCGTCGACTCGGCACGACCGGAGGCGACGAACACGCTCACCTTGGTGATGTCGGCCTTGCGGATCTTCTTGATGATCGTGTCGGTCAGGTTCTGGCCCACCTCGGCGATCACTTCGCCGTCGCTGTCGACGACGTCGATCGCGAGCTGGCGCCGCACCGGACGCTCGCCGCGCTCGATCGCATCGGCCTCGTCGCGCAGGTCGATCTTCATGTGCGAGGCGAAGACCTTGATCGTGTCGATGTTCTGGCGGCGGAGGCGGTTGAACACCTCTTCCGTCAGCTCGTCGCCTTCCTTGACGAGCATCACGTTCTCCGAGCGCTCACGCTCGGCCTTGGCCTTCTTGGTGCGTGCCTTCGGCGCGTCGTCCGCCGTGGCTTCGCCCGGCAGCGCGATGTCTTCGGCGATGATCGCGCCGAACACTTCACGCACGTCGGTGCGGCTCTCGCGCTTCTTGGTCAGGTCGAGATCGCGAACCGCGAAGAAGAGCCGGAGAATGTCGGAGTTCGTTCCGTAGCCGAACGCGCGCAGGAGCGCCGTGGCCGGGAACTTCTTCTTCTTGTCGATGTGCACGTAGACGACGTCGTGGATGTCGACGGTGAACTCGACCCACGAGCCGCGGAACGGAATGATGCGCGCCGAGATGAGGCGCTGGCCGTTCGGATGTGTCGACTCCTCGAACACTACGCCCGGGGACCGATGCAGCTGGCTGACGATGACGCGCTCGGCACCGTTGATGACGAACGTGCCCAGCGGCGTGAGCAGCGGCAGCTCGCCGAGATAGACCTCTTTCTCGATGATGTTGCGGGGCCGCTTGACGCCGTTCACTTCCTCGTTGATGACCAGTTGGAGCGTGGCCTTCAGCGGGGCGGAATAGGTCATGTCGCGCTCGATGCACTCCTCGACGGTGTACTTCGGCTCACCGAGGGAGTAGCGAACGAACTCGAGCGAAAAATTCTCGTGGACGTCGGTGATCGGGAACAGGTCTTTGAAGACCCGCTCGAGACCGATGTCTTCACGGTCGTGCGAAGCCGCATCTAGTTGCAGTAGCGCCTCGAAGGCGCGCACCTGGATGTCGAGGAGATGGGGCATTTCCATCCCCTGATCCAGCTTCGCGAAAGAAATCTGCTTAATCGTGTCAGACATTGTTCACCCGGGAACAGGCGATAGAAAGGCCGAATCCCCCGAGCCGGAACGCGTTCGAACGCGTCCGTCTCGGGGACGGGCCTTAAACAGCTTCAGATTTGTTTGGAACTCGAAATATCGATGTCACTAATTGCGCTGGGCTGAAGGAAGAAGCGTGGAGCGTTGGGCGTGGGGCGTGGGGCGCGAACTGCAATTGCGCCCCACGCTCCACGCCCCACGCCGAACGCTTACTTCACTTCCACGCCGGCGCCCTGCTCTTCCAGCTTCGTCTTGATCTGCGCCGCCTCATCCTTCGAGACGCCGGCCTTCACGGTCTGCGGCGCGCCGTCGACCAGGTCCTTGGCTTCCTTCAGGCCAAGACCCGTGATCTCACGCACCACCTTGATGACCTGGATCTTCTTGCTGCCGGCGTCCTTCAGGACGACGTCGAACTCGGTCTGCTCTTCAACCGCGGCGGCCGGAGCCGCAGCGCCGCCACCGCCGCCACCGCCCACCGGGGCCGCTGCGATCGTGACGTTGAACTTGCTCTTGAAGGATTCGATCAGCTCGGCGAGCTCGAACACGGACATGTTGCCGATCGCGTCGAGGATCTCGTCTTTGCTCATGGTCGTTGGCATCTGGTGATTCTCCTGGTGTTATTAAAAGTCGGTCAAAACGATAGATCGGTCAGTTAGTACAGCTGTCGGTCGCTGACCGACTTTCAGGCGCTTGCGGTGCTTTCGCTTGGTGTGCTTTCCGTACCGCTTTCGCGCTGCACACGCAGCGCCTCGACTACTCCAGCAAACATCGACATCAACCCGTTCATGGAGCCCAGGAAGGCGGCCATCGGGTACTGCATGCTGGCACCCAGCTCGCTGAGCATCTGCTCGCGCGACGGCATCGACGCCAGCTTCGTGATCTGGGCCTTGTCGATCGCCTTGCCCTCGAACACGCCGCCCTTCACTTCGGGCCGCGAATCGTTGGCCTTCGCGAAGTCCGTGAGGAGCTTCGCCGCGGTGACCGGATCCTTCGTCACGACAAGACCGGTCGGTCCACGCAACCGCTCGCCCACCAGACCGCTCTCGTTCACGGCGCGCAGGGCGAGGGTGTTCTTGATCACCACGTATTCCACGCCGGCCTTGCGGAAGCTGCGACGCAACTGCGTCATGCGCTTCACGTTCAGCCCGGTGAAATCAGTGTAATAGAGCGCCGTAGCGCCCTCGATTTTCTCTTTTAGCTCGGCGACGAGCTGCTCTTTGTCGGCTCTTTTCATGACTAGCCCCGGTACGGGTTGGTGTCGATCATGACGCCCGGGCCCATCGTGCTCGACACGGAGACGTTCCGCACGTACACGCCCTTGGCCGCTGCCGGCTTGGCGCGAACGATCTGATCCATGAACGCGGTGAAGTTCGTCTCCAACGCTTCGACGCCGAATGAGACCTTACCGATCGGCGCGTGGACGTTACCCGCCTTGTCCACGCGGAACTCGATCTTTCCAGCCTTCGTTTCCCGCACCGCGTTGCCGACGTTGAACGTCACCGTACCCGCCTTGGGGTTCGGCATCAGTCCACGCGGACCCAGCACGCGACCGAGCGCGCCGAGCTGCCCCATCTGGTCCGGGGTGGCGATCAGCACGTCGAAATCCAGCCAGCCATCCTTGATCTTCTGGATGTACTCGGCGCCGACGTAGTCGGCTCCGGCCTCCGTCGCTTCACGCGCCTTGTCGCCGATCGCGATCACCAGCACGCGCACCGCTTTTCCGGTACCCGCGGGCAACACGACCGTGCCGCGCACGACCTGATCGGCGTGGCGCGGATCGACGCCAAGACGAACGGCGATCTCCACCGTCTCGTCGAACTTCGCGAATGCCGACTTCTTGACGATCTCCAGCGCTGCACGCGGCTGGTAGTTCGACTCGACGTCGCGGTTCTTCGCGGCGGCCTGGTACTTCTTTCCGTGGTCGGGCATTAGTCCACGACCTCCAGACCCATCGACCGCGCGGCACCGGCCACCATGGCCATCGCCGAGTCGATCGATTCGGTATTCAGGTCGGGCATCTTGAGCTCGGCGATCTTCCGCACCTGAGCCTTCGTCACCTTACCGACCTTGTTGCGGTTGGGCTGCCCCGATCCCTTCTCGATGCCCGCTTCCTTCTTCAAGAGGACGGCCGCTGGCGGCGTCTTCAGAATGAAGGTGAAGGACTTGTCCGAGAAGATGGTGATCTCGACCGGGAGAATCGTATCCTGACCCTGCGTGCGAGCGTTGAACTCTTTGCAGAAGGCCATGATGTTGATGCCCTGCGGACCAAGCGCCGTACCCACTGGCGGAGCTGGGTTGGCCTTGCCCGCGGGGATCTGCAGCTTGACGAACCCCGTTGCTTTCTTTGCCATAGAACTCCTTGAACTGCCGCCGTATGTACCGGCGGTCGATCTCCCACTGGCTGATTTAGAGTCGGAGTGGTGGCCGACTGACCTGCCCTCGGAGCGTTAGTACGCCCGAAGCTGCAAATAATCCAACTCGACCGAGGTCGGCCGTCCAAACAGTGACACCGACACCCGAACCTTTCCTTTGTCCGGCATCACTTCCTCGACCGTACCGTTGAAATCGGTGAACGGTCCCTCCGTGATCGCCACGGCCTGACCCACCATGAAGGGGATCTCTTCGCGCGGCGCTTCTTCTTCCCGCTCGTCGACGATGCCGAGGAGGCGGTTCACTTCATCGGGGCGCAGCGGCTGCGGGAAACGCGAATCGTGTCCCACGAACTTGATGACGCCCTGAATGCCGTTGACGACGTGCGCGGTCTCCTGGTTCAGATCCATCTCGACCAACACGTAGCCGGGATAGAGCTTCCGTTCGACCGTCACCTTCTTGCCGTTCTTGATCTCGACGACTTCCTGCGTCGGCACGAGCGCCTGGCGAATCGTGCGCTCCTCGGCCGGCCGCGTGTCCGCTTCGATCTTTCGCTGAATCAGCGAGCGAACCTTGTTCTCGTGCCCCGCCGTCGTTTGGATCGCGTACCAACGGTGTTCACGGTGTTCCATGAGGTTGGTCACTTCGCGAACAGGGACGGAATCCCCTTGATGAGAATTCCCTGCAGCGCGAAGTCGAGCAGCGTGATGAACAACCCGAGGATCAGCACGAAGATGATGATCGCGATCGTCGCCGAACGGACCTGCGGAAGGTCCGGCCAGGTGACTTTGCGCATCTCGGCCATCACCCCGTGATAGAACGCCACGAGACGACCCACGAAGCCCAACGACGCGCCCGATCCACTGGATCCACCAGATCCACCAGATCCACCACCGGACGAGCCAGGGCGTGCGACGGCGTCAGCCATTACTTGGTTTCCTTGTGGAGCTTATGCGTGTTGCAGCGCGGACAGTACTTCTTCCACTCGACGCGCTCGGGGTGCAGGCGCTTGTTCTTCGTGGTGAAGTAGTTGCGGTTTTTGCAGTCGCTGCAAGCCAGGATGATCTTATCGCGGGGCATTTCAAAACCAGGGTTTAGGGTTTAGGGTGTCGGGTCTAGGGAAGGATGGCCGCGCCTCGCGGCGCGACTTTGATGAGGACACGACGAAGTGACGCGCACTCGCGCGTCACGTTCAGTCCCTCGACCCGATCCCCCATACCCTACACCCTGCTGCTCGAAGAGCTGACGATCGGGATTGAACCGATGACCTCATCCTTACCAAGGATGTGCTCTACCAACTGAGCTACGTCAGCAAACTCTCATTCCACACACGCAGCCCTGCTTCCGTTCTACACCAGAGCGGGAGACGGGGCTCGAACCCGCGACATCAAGCTTGGAAGGCTTGCGCTCTACCAGCTGAGCTACTCCCGCGTTACTGCTCCCCTACGGCTGTTCCACCTGAATGGTGGGGGAAGGATTCGAACCTTCGTAGGGCGTTAACCCGGCAGATTTACAGTCTGCTGCCATTAGCCACTCGGCCACCCCACCGGACGTTCGCGCGCCGAACACATCCCACAGCCACTCCGATCCCGGCGACGAATCACCTTCGCTCACAAGACAGAGCTGACGGCCAGAATCGAACTGGCAACCGCCTGATTACAAATCAGGTGCTCTGCCAATTGAGCTACGTCAGCAGACGGCCAATTTTGCGCGAGAATCGTAGGATAGTCGGGGCTGGAAACGGTGTCAAGACACGATGGTACCGGAGCTTAGACACTCCACCAGCACTCCACCGGTACTCCGCCTACCGCGATCGCTTCCACTTCGTTCCAGCCGACGTATCCTCGATCGTAATGCCGCGCTCGGCGAGCTCGGCCCGGATTCGGTCCGCCTCGCCGAAGTCCCGTCGCTCCCTCGCCGCTCGGCGCCCTGCCAAACGCTCCTCGACCCACGCGGCGAGCTCGGGATCGTCGATTTGACGCTCGGGCACGATGTCGAGCACGCCGTTGATCCTCGCGAACGCCGCCCGCGCCCGCTCCAGCGACTCCGTATCGCTTCCCCGCTTGTCGAGCTCGGCGTTCGCCCGAGTGATGAACGTGAACAAGCCCGCCAACGCGTTCGGCGCGTTCAAGTCGTCGAACAAGGCAGCCTCGACCTCGGCGACGGCTGAGTCGGCGGCAACCGCGAGCTCGGTGGTTCCACCGGTCGCCGTGGCCAACCGGTCGGCAAAGTCGCCGACCCGCCGGACCGCGTTCATCGACGCCTCGAGCGCCTCCTCGGACAGGTTCAACTCTTTCCGATAGTGCGTGTTGAACACGAAGTGTCGCACGGCAGCCGCAGAGATCTGCGCCTCGCGCATTCCCTGCACCGTAGTCACGTTGCCGAGGCGTTTCGCCATCTTGGAACCATCGGTCAACAAGAACGCACCATGGCACCAGAATCGCGAGAATGTGGCGCCAGTAGCAGCCTCTGACTGCGCTATTTCGTCTTCATGATGCGGGAAGATGAGGTCGATCCCACCGCAATGGATATCGAGCGTTTCCCCCAACAAATCGATCGCCATGGCCGAGCACTCGAGGTGCCAGCCGGGGCGGCCGCGGCCCCACGGCGAGTCCCAGGCCGCCCCCGACGCCTCGTCTTCCGGCTTGGCAGACTTCCAGAGCGCGAAGTCCTGCGCGTTCTCCTTCGAGTAGTCGTCCTGCGCCACCCGGGCCCCCGACCTCACCTCGCGCGTATCCAACCGGGACAGCCGCCCATAGCCGGGAAATCGGTCGATCGCGAAGTAGACGGAGTTGTCCTCCGCCTGGTAGGCAACCCCCCGTGCGATGAGCCGCTCGACCAGCACGATCATCTGCGGGATGTAATCGGTCGCCTTCGGATAGACCTCGGCCGGCTCGATGCGCAGATATGCCCGGTCCTCATGGAAGACCTTGGTCACCGGTTCGGTCACCTCGCGGATCGTCTTTCCCTGCTCCTGCGCCCGGCGGATGATCTTGTCGTCGACGTCGGTCAGGTTCATCACCTGGCGAACCTTCCATCCGCGCAGCCGCAGCGCGCGGCGCATCAGGTCGGCAAACAGGAACGTGCGAAAATTCCCGAGGTGCGCCGGGTTGTAGACCGTGGGCCCACAGCTATAGATGCGCACCGTGTCGCCGTCGGTCGGCGCGAACGGCTCGACCGAACGCGTCATCGTGTTGAACAGGCGAAACTCGGGCTGCGACGGAGGCATCGACGGGCGATTGTGAGAAGGTTGGTGAATGCTAGACAGATTTGCCCGTAGCTGGTAGCTCGTCTGGTCGCTGACCGCTGCAGCGGACTTTCGGTTGGCGGCGCGGCACGACGGTCACGGATGTGCCGCCCGGCCTCGTATCCTGCATGCGTGGCCATCGCACTCGAGCTCCGGGGAATTCGGAAACGCTTCACCGTCGGAGCCGGCGGGTGTCGGGCCTTCGTCGACGTGCTGCGCGGTGTCGATCTCGTCGTGCGCAGCGGCGAGTGTTCGATAGTCGTCGGGCCAGCGGGGGCCGGCAAGACGACACTGCTCTTGTGCGCGGCCGGATTGATCACGCCCGAATCGGGCGAGCGCGAGTGGTTCGGCGACCCGGCGCGCGCCGTTGCGCAGCGGCGCGTGCTGTATCACCACGCCCCAACGGATCTCGTGCGGCTCGGCGCGCTCGACGGTCCACACATTCACCTGGTCGACGGCGTGCCAAGCACCGGCGCCGCAATGCACGGCTGGATCGAGCAGCGGTGCGACACGGGCGACGCCGTGCTCGTCGCGTGCCGCGACTTGTCGCTCGCGCCCCATTTTTCGGTGCGCGTGCTGGAGCTGCGCGCCGGCCAGCTCCACACTGCGTCGCGCGCCCACGCCCGCGTCGCCGAACGCGCGCGTCGGTAAGCCGCGCGACGCACCATCACGCCATCACGCCTTCACGCCTTCACGCGCTGCGCTTCAGTCCGGACCGCTCGGCGGCACTCACGACGTCCACCTGAATCCCCGGCAATGCGACCACGCCGCCGCCCGGCACGGGCACGCGCAGCACCAGCGGCCGTTCGCGTGTCGTCTTGCGGAAGCCCTGTCCCTCGTAGATGCGCGTGATCAGAATCCGTCGCACGATCACCATGAGCGCGGCGAGCGTCGGCAGCGCCACGATGAGTCCCAACCCGCCGAGCAGCTGGCCGATCACCAGCACCGCCATGATCGTCAGCACCGGCGGCAGGTCGACCTTCTTCGACATGACGAGCGGCGAGACGATGTTGCCCTCGATCAGGTGCACCACCACGCCGAGTCCTACGACCAGCAGGGCGTGACCGAGCGGACTGAAGCCATGGTACCCTTGGCCGGTGAGGACGAAGAGCGCCGGCAGCGTGGTGGAGAGCAACGTTCCGAAGAACGGAATGATCGCCACGAGCCCGGTGAAGATGCCGAACACCAGCGCGTACGGCACGTTCAGGATGTAGAGCCCAAGCGCCGTGATCGCGCCGAGGAACGTCATCGTCATGAGCTGGCCAACGATGTACGCGCGCAGCGAATTCGCGAGATCGGCGAGGACGTCGCGTACGAGATCGCGATGGATGGGCGGAAAGAGCGCGATCAGCCATTCGCGATAGAGCGCGGGGTGCAGCGCGAGGTAGATCCCCATCACGCCCACGGCGAAGATGTTGATCGCCGCGTGCACGATCTCGAACACCTTCGTTGGAATGCTGCCGAACATTCCACTCAGCTCGTTGTAGGCCGCCTGCACGGTCCGATGCTGATCCGACGGGCCGATCATGTCGCGGAGCGCGGGGAACTTGTTGGCCAGCTCGTCGATCCCCTTCTCCCACGCATCGATGAACGTGGGCATCTGCTGCACGAGCTGGCGCGTCTGCTCGATCACGGGCGGAACGAGTATCCACGCCAGCAGAAAGAGGAGGCCGACCGAGCCGATGATGGCCGCGGCGAGCGCCATCCCTTCGGGCACCCGCGCGTGCCGCTCCAGCCACCCGGCGACCGCGCCCAGATAAAGGGACACGAGGATGCCGAGCATGAGCAGCACAAAAACCTGAGCGACGGTCTTGAACAGCCAGATACCGAGGACTGTCAGGACCGTCGCCGTCAGAATGGGGCCGAAGCGGAGGCCGGCCCCTTTTTTTCGCCCGTCAGCGCTCAATGGCTTTTCTTGTCGGTGGACTCTTCGATCTCGGCGTGCACGGTCTCTTCGTCATCCCGTCCGGCGCCGAGCGCTTTCTTGTCGGCTGAACCGGCAGGTAGCATGCCCATCTTTTGTTTGAGGGCCAAGAGCTGCACGTCCACGCTGCCGGCGGCGGCGCCTTTCTCCAGCTGCTTGAAGTCGCGCGCCAGGGCGTCGCCGCTGAACTCCTCTTCGATCTCGATCGACGCCTTGAGCTGGCGCTCGTTCGTCTCGATGCGCTCTTCCATTCGCGCAAAGGCATCGAACGCCGACTTCTCCGACATCGACGACATCGTTTCGGCGATGCGCTTCTGCGCCTGCGCCCGGCGCTGGCGCGCCACGAGCAGGTTCTTCTTGCGCTTCGCTTCTTCGATCTTGTCGTTCAGATCGCGCAGGGAGTTCTTGAGCTTCTCCGTCTCGAGACGGTGCATCTCCCACGTTTGGTCGAGCTGCTGGGCGTGCGACGTGTGCTCGCCCTGACGCATGAGCGCTTGCTTGGCGAGGTCGTCGCGGCCTTCCTTGATCGCGAGCATCGCCTTCTGTTCCCAATCCGCCGCCTGGCGGTATTCGGCATCCGTCTGGTCGCGCAGCCGCTTCTCGTCGGCGATGGCGGTCGCGACCTGTTGCTTCGCCTTGGCAAGCTGCCCGCGCATGTCGACCAGGATCTGATTCAACATCTTCTCGGGATCTTCGGCCCGGGAAATCAGATCGTTGATGTTCGACCGCATCAGGGACGACAGCCTATCGATGATACCCATGGATTACCGAGCCTCGCGGTACGAGCCGAGTTCACGCAAATGCGACGCGAGCGCAACGGTGATGCTTTCGTACGCCGCGAGGAACTCCTCGTAGTCCAGATGCGAGAGCTCGAGCGCTTCGGTCATCACGATCGATTCGGCTTCGATCCCGTACGCCCCGTGGACGAGATCGGTCGCATTGAGCTCCAGAAGCCGGCGGCTCAACGTCGCCAGCGACTCCGCGTTGGTCGGGAGCGTCATGACTTTCACGCGGAGAATGACGACGGGCGGCGAAAAGTGGACCACGACGCCGAAATCGAGCTCGCCGCTGGGCCGGATCACCCACAAGCCAGGCTCCACTTCCGTATGACTCGCCCCTTCGGAGCTCAGCCGATTGAGAAAGCCCTCGATGTCTTCCTTGGTCACCATCTCGCGTATCCTTGCGTGAATGCTGTAGGAACTACGAATCAGCGGGCCGGACGTTTCAATATCCGGGGCCAAAGTGACCCGTCGACACGCTAAGGTACTCTGTCATCCCGAGCGCAGCGAGGGATCTACCGTATCGAGATCGCAGCCGGCAAAAGGTGCGAGATAGTAGATCCCTCCTCGCTCCGTTCGTCGGAATGACGGTCTACGCCTTCTTTATTTGAACCAGCCGCTCCTTCGCCAGCCGCCGTCCGGTGGGCGTCGCCGCCAACCCGCCGCCGGCCGTTTCTCTGTATCGCACGTCCATGTCGCGGCCGATCTCGCCCATCGTGTCGATCACCTCGTCGGCCGGAATCGCGAACTCGATCCCGGCGAGGGCCATCTCGATCGCCGCCATCGCGATCGCTGCGCCGGTCGCATTCCGAAAAACGCACGGCAGCTCGACCAACCCGCCGAGCGGATCGCACACCAGCCCGAGCGTACCCTGCTGCGCCAACGCAACGGCGTGCGACACCTGGCGCGGCGATCCGCCGAGCATCTCGGTCGCCGCGCCCGCCGCCATGCCGGCCGCCGCGCCAGTTTCCGCCTGACATCCGCCTTCGGCGCCCGACAGCGACGCGCGCTCGGCGACCACCGCGCCGATCAGGCCGGCCGTCGCGAGCGCATCGATGAGCTGCTCATCCGAGATGCCGCGCGCCGCGGCGAGACCGGTGAGCACGGCGGGCAGCACGCCGGCACCGCCCGCCGTGGGCGCGGCCACGATCACGCCCATCGCGGCGTTCACTTCCTGCACGGCGAGCGCCCGGGCGAGAATGTCGCGGAACGGCGTACCGGCGAGAGGGCCGGGCGGACCGGTGACGAGCTTGGCCGCGTCGCCGCCCACGAGCCCGGAGGCCGAGCGCAGGTCGCCCACGAGTCCTTTCTCGACCGCGCCCTGCATCACGACGAGCGCGCGCCGCAGCGCGTCGCGGATCTCGCTCACGGGCCGGCCTTGGTCCTCGGACTCCGCCGCCAGCGCGACCTGCGACAGCGACAGGCCCCGCGCTTCGGCGTCACGAACGGCAGCTCCCAGCGAGCGATACATTAGCGTCTCGTAATTATAGAATGCTCAAGCGGACACCTTGTCGAGCCGGAACGCCCAGCGCACCCAGGGAAACGCCCGGATGTGGTCGCGCACCGTCTCGTCGGGAAAGTCGTCGAGCTCGATGACCATGAACGCGTCGCCGCCGCGCCGCTGCCGCGTCAGGCGCAGCGTCGCGATGTTGAGGCCGTCCTCGGCCAGCAGCGTGGCGATCCGCGCGATCGAGCCGCGCATGTCCTCGGCGACGAGCACGATCGTGTGGTAATTCCCGGAGACCTCGACCGGGAAGCCGTCGATCTGGGTGACCATCACGCGGCCCGCGCCGAGCGACGATCCCACCATCACCGCCGAGCGCTCGCCGCGCTCGAGCGTGATGCGCACCGTGTTCGGATGCGCCTCTTCGTCGAGCGTCGTCTTCTCGAATTTGTAGTCGAGCCCTTCGCGGTCCGCGATCTCGAGCGCGGTGCGGATGCGGTCGTCGTCGGGTCGAAAGCCCATCAAGCCGGCGACGATCGCCTTGTCGGTGCCGTGCCCTTCCCCGGTGCGTGCGAAGGAGCCGTGCAGCTCGACCTTGGCCCGCTCCGGCGTACCGCCAACGAGGCCGCGCGCCAACAGTCCGATTCGGCACGCGCCCGCCGTATGCGAGCTCGAGGGACCGACCATGACGGGGCCGATGATGTCGAGAAGGGAGACCATGAGTGGAAGTTAGCGCCTGTCCGGAGGCAGGTGACGACCGGCGCCTTACCCCGCCTTCCGCCGCTTCTTCTGCGCCAGCAATCCTTTCAGATAATGCCCGGTATGCGACTCCGGCACCGCCGCGACGTCTTCCGGCGTTCCCGCGGCGACGATGTTCCCGCCGCGGTTTCCACCCTCCGGACCGAGGTCGATGATCCAATCCGCCGTCTTGATCACGTCGAGATTGTGCTCGATCACCAGCACCGTGTTCCCGCGATCGACCAGCCGGTGCAGCACGTCGAGCAGCACGCGCACGTCCTCGAAATGCAGGCCGGTGGTGGGCTCGTCGAGGATGTAGAACGTCCGCCCCGTGTCGCGCTTCGACAGCTCGGTCGCGAGCTTCACGCGCTGCGCCTCGCCGCCCGACAGCGTCGTCGCACTCTGCCCGAGGTGCAAGTAGCCGAGCCCGACGTCGGCCAGCGTCTGCAGCTTCTGGAAGATGCGCGGCTGGTTCTGGAACACCTCGACCGCGTCGTCCACCGTGAGCTCGAGCACGTCGGCGATCGTGAGACCGCGGAAGCGAACCTCGAGCGTCTCGCGATTGTACCGCTTGCCCTTGCAGACCTCGCACGGCACGTACACGTCGGGCAGGAAGTGCATCTCGATCTTCACGAGACCGTCGCCCTGACACGCCTCGCACCGTCCGCCCTTCACGTTGAACGAGAAGCGCCCCGGTCCGTAGCCGCGAATCTTGGCCTCCGGCAATTCGGCGAACAGCTCGCGCATGGGCGTGAACAAGCCCGTGTACGTCGCCGGATTCGAGCGCGGCGTGCGGCCGATCGGACTCTGGTCGATGTCGATGACCTTGTCGATGTGCTCGAAGCCGGTGATCCGATCGTGCTCGCCCGGAATGACGCGCGCACGATAGAAGTGCCGGGCCAACGAGCGATGCAAAATGTCTTCGATCAGCGTCGACTTGCCCGAGCCCGACACGCCGGTGATGGCGACGAACAGCCCGAGCGGAATGTCGACGCTCACGTCGCGCAGGTTGTGCTCGCGCGCGCCCATGATGTGGATCATCTTCCGCGGGTCGGGCGGCCGGCGCACCGCCGGCGTGGCGATCGACATCTCGCCGCTCAGGAACTTGCCGGTCACGCTCGCGGGATTCGCGATGATCTCGTCCACCGTGCCCACGGCGATCACTTCGCCGCCGTGTTTGCCGGCGCCGGGTCCCATGTCGATGACGTGGTTCGCCGCGCGCATCGTCTCCTCGTCGTGCTCCACGACGATGACGGTGTTGCCGAGGTCGCGCAGCTGCTCGAGCGTGGCGAGCAGCCGCGCGTTGTCGCGCTGGTGCAGGCCGATCGACGGCTCGTCGAGAATGTAGAGCACGCCGACGAGCCGCGATCCGATCTGCGTCGCCAACCGAATGCGCTGCGCCTCGCCGCCCGACAACGACTCCGCGGAGCGCCCCAACGTGAGATAGTCCAGACCGACGTCGACGAGGAAGCGCAGGCGCTCGCGCACTTCCTTGAGAATGGGGCCGGCGATCTCGGGATCGAGTCCGGGCTTTCCGTCACGGCGCACGGGAATGTTCTCGAAGAACTGGAGCGCCTCCGTCACCGCGAGCTCCACCACGTCGCCGATGCTGCTGTCCTGAATCGTGACGGCGAGCGACTCGGGCTTGAGCCGCTGGCCCTCGCACTCGCTGCACGGCACTTCGATCATGAACTCCTGCAGCTCGAGGCGCACCTGGTCGGAGTCCGACTCGTCGTACCGCCGCTCGACGTTCGTGAGCACGCCTTCCCAGGGCGCGTCGGACTTCTTCGCGCCCTTCGCGGCCTTCTCGCCATGGAGGATCGCGTCGCGCACCGTCTTGGGGATGTCGCCCCACGGCGTGTTGAGGTCGAACTTCAACTGCCGCGCGAGCGCGGGCAGCACGATCTTTCTCAGGTACCCGCTCGGTTCTCCCCACGGAAGGATCACCCCTTCGAGGATGGAGATCTGGGGAGCGCCGAGGATGAGCTGCTCGCTCACGCGCCGGCGCGTTCCGAGTCCGCCGCACGTGGCGCATGCACCGAACGGCGAGTTGAACGAGAAGTGCCGCGGCTCGAGCTCGGGGAGCGAGATTCCGCACGTCGGGCACCCGTAGCGCTCGGAGAACAGCTCCACGCCGTCGGTCTCGGCGTTGCTCACCTCGACGACGCCGTCGGCGAGCTTGAGCGCCGTCTCGATGGAATCGGCGAGGCGGCCGCGATCTTCCACGCGCACGGCGAGACGGTCCACGACGACCGAGATCGTGTGGTTCTGCCGGCGATTGAGCTTTGGCGGCGATGCCACTTCGATGAGCTCGCCGTCGACGTACGCGCGAATGAAGCCCTGTTTCCGCACCGTCTCGAACAGCTCGCGGAACTCACCCTTTCGGCCCTGGATCAACGGCGCGCGCACTTCGATGCGCGCGTCGCGAGGCCACGTGAGAACGATGTCGGCGATCTGAGCCGCACTCTGTCGTTGCACCGCGCGGCCACAGGTCGGACAGTGCGGCGTTCCGGCGCGCGCCCACAGGAGGCGCAGGTAGTCGTAGATCTCGGTGACGGTGCCGACCGTAGACCGCGGATTGTGACCG
Source organism: Gemmatimonadota bacterium (assembly GCA_028287235.1). Taxonomy (GTDB): domain Bacteria; phylum Gemmatimonadota; class Gemmatimonadetes; order Gemmatimonadales; family Gemmatimonadaceae; genus JAQBQB01. The sequence goes on from JAQBQB010000012.1 coordinate 65,549, forward strand.
GCCGTCTTTTGCTCGATCGAGATCGCCGGCGACAGACCCTCGATCGAGTCGACGTCCGGCTTCTCCATCAAGCCCAGGAACTGACGCGCATATGCCGACAGCGACTCGACATAGCGGCGCTGCCCCTCGGCGTAGATCGTGTCGAACGCCAACGACGACTTGCCCGATCCGGACAAGCCAGTGATCACCGTCAGCTTATCCCGGGGGATCGTGACGTCGATGTTTCTCAGGTTGTGCTCTCGAGCACCCCGAACGATCAGAAAATCTTCTGCCATAGCCTGGGAAAGCTGCGGACAGGACCGACGCGAGACAACCCCGCTATATTCGGTCCCATGCCTCATACCGACGCAATCGTAGTTTTGACCACAGTCGCGTCCGATGAAGAAGCGGTGAACTTCGTCCGCACGCTGTTGGAACGACGGCTGATCGCCTGTGGTACCCTATTCCCGGGCGCTCGATCGCTGTATCGCTGGCAGGGCAAGGTGGCCGACGAGCGCGAGGTCGTCGTCATGCTGAAGACGAGATCGGCACGACTGGAGTCGCTTCGCGCCGCGTTCGCCGAGCTGCATCCATACAAGGTGCCGGAATTGCTGGCACTACCGGTGGAAGCAGGGTTGGAGAAGTACCTTGAATGGATCAATGGCGAGACCACTCTCGCCTTGACGTAACTCCGAGACGTCGGGATGTAGCATCATGACGGTGAAGGCTGAGAAAGCAGATGAAACGAGCGCCGAGGCGCAGCTGGAATTGGGGATCTCCCTCTCCCGGCGTGCTCGCTGGCGTGAGGCGATCGAACCGTTGCAGCGGGCGGTAGCCCTCGACCCCTCGTTGGTCGCGGCGCACTACCAGCTGGGGGAAGCGTTCAACGCCACCGACCAGCTCGCCCTTGCACTCGAGTCGTACGAGGCCGCGGCGCGGCTTCAGCCTGAGCATTGGCGCGCGCTGAAGGGAATCGGTGTCGTGCTCGATCGTATGGGCAAGCCGGTCGAGGCGACCGCCGCCTACCAACGGGCTCGCGAGGTTCAGCGACGGTGAGCAACCGGCGCGCGATGGTCGGCGGGGCGATCATCGCCGCCTGGCTCATCGGGCTCGCGGTGCTCGTTCGGCGGGAGTATTTCCGCCCGCAGTTGGAGCGTCTCGCCGAAGCGGCGCTTCGCGTGACGCCCGGCGCCGTGTACTACGGCGTCATGCAGGGCGACCGGCAGGTTGGCTTCGCTTCGTCGACGATCGATACCGCACAGACGTTCATCACCGTCCGCGACTATCTCGTCGCGGACCTACCGGTGGGCGGCAAGTCGCGACGGGCGACGGCGCGCACGAACGTCACGCTCTCGCGCGCGCTGCGCATGACGAAGTTCGATCTGTTGATCGAGACGGAAGGCGCCCCGATCAGAGCGACCGGACAGATCGAAGGCGACTCGGTGCTCGTCCTCGGCATCGCGTCCGGCACGGCGAAGCCCGACACCCAGCGCGTGGCGCTCTCGGGTCCCATCCTGCTGCCGAATCTCGTGCCGCTCGCCGTGGCGCTCGCGGACAAGCCGAAGATCGGGAAGCACTCCATCCTTCCGGTGTTCGATCCGGCGAGCATGGCGCCGAAGGACGTCGGGTTCACCGTGCGTGCCGAATCGCTGTTCGTCGTCAACGACAGCTCCAAGTTCGACTCGACGACGAAACGCTGGTACGGCGTGCAGCCGGATACGCTGCGCGCCTGGCAGGTTTCCGCGGACGGGAACGGCGGCGGCTTTTCCGGGTGGGTGGACGAGCAGGGGCGCATCGTCGAGACCAGCCAGCTCGGATTCCTCCTGCGACGCCTGCCCTATGAAGTCGCATTCGAGAACTGGCGCACCGATTCCGCGCACCTCGCGATCAGCGAGGATCGCGACATTCTCGAGACCACGGCGATCGCAGCGAACAAGCGAATGGCGCGCCGCGTCGACGCGCTGCGCGTTCGGCTGTCGAACGTCGATCTCGCGGGTTTCGATCTCGCCGGGCCGCGACAACAGCTCTCCGGCGACACGCTGGCCATCTCGGTGGAGCAGGACCGGGCGCTCGTGGCGCCGTACCGGCTACCGCTCGGTTTTCAGCTGGATCCGGAGAACACCAAGGCGGAGCCGCTGATCCAGGTCAACCATCCGGCGATCAGAAAGCTCGCGGCGCGCATCCGCGGCGCGGACGCGGACCCGGCCCACGCCGCGCGGCGCATCAACGCCTGGGTACACGACTCGATCGCCGATCGCATCACGTTCGGCGTGCCAAGCGCGTTACAAGTTCTCGAAAGTCGGACCGGAGATTGTAACGAGCACACGCAGTTATTCGTCGCTTTGGCGCGTGCCGTCGGTCTGCCGGCGCGCATCGCGGCCGGCCTCGCCTATGTGGATGGAAAGTTCTACTACCATGCGTGGCCGGAAGTCATGCTTGGAGAGTGGGTGCCGGTCGATCCCACTTTCGGACAGTTTCCCGCCGACGCGGCGCACCTGCGGTTCGTCGTGGGAGGGTCGACCCGGCAGACGGAGCTGATCCGCCTGATGGGCAACCTCAAGATCGACGTCTTGGCGGTGAACGGCGAACGCTCACGCGGTGCGACTGGCCGAAAATGATCAAGCTCACGAACCTGACGAAGAAGTACGGCAGCTTCACGGCGGTGAATGCGATCAACCTCGACGTGCCGCGCGGGGAGCTATTTGGTTTTCTCGGTCCCAACGGCGCGGGCAAGACGACGACCCTGCGCATGATCGCCGGTATTCTTCGTCCAACGGGCGGCACGGTGGAGATCGGCGGGGTCGACATCTCGGCCAATCCGATCGCCGCGAAGTCGAAGCTCGGCTTCATTCCCGACCGGCCATTCATTTATGAAAAGCTCACGGGCGCCGAGTTTCTACGTTTCGTCGCGGGCCTGTACAACCAGGAGGGCCCGCGGATCGAGCATCGCGCGCGCGAGCTGCTCGCGCTGTTCGACCTCGAGGAATGGCGCGACGAGCTCGTGGAGAGCTACAGCCACGGCATGCGGCAGAAGCTCATCATCTCGAGCGCGTTCGTGCACCGCCCCGAAGTGATCGTCGTCGACGAGCCCATGGTGGGGCTCGATCCCAAGGCGGCGCGCATTCTGAAAGACTTGTTCCGCGAGTACACGAAGCGCGGTCACACGATCATGATGTCGACGCACACGCTCGAGGTCGCGCAGACGCTCTGCGACCGCATCGCGATCATTCAGGGCGGCGTCATTCGCGCCCAGGGCACCATGGCCGAGCTCCGCGCCGACGCCGAAGCCGGCGCCACCGGGCTGGAAGACATCTTCCTGAAACTGACCGGCGAAAACGCCGCGCGCGCCCTGGTGGATGTCCTCGACGCCTGAGCTCCCCGATCCATCTACGCTCCACCTGCTCACGCCCAAGTGGCTCACCGCCCGCGCGCGCGGGCGGTCCACCGAACGTGGCCACGATCTGCGCATGGCGTTTCTCGCGCTGTTCGGGCTCGGCTTCTGGGCGTTCATCTTCTTCATGCTGTACCGGCTCCTCGGCTACTTCCGTGGCATCGCCGAGATCGGTCCGTTGCTCGCGGGGAAGTTGCTGGGACTGATCCTCGTCGGATTCTTTTCCATTCTGCTGCTGTCGAACGTCATCACGGCGCTGTCGAGCTTTTTTCTGGCGCGCGACCTCGACCTGCTGGTCTCGGCGCCCGTCGATTGGCTCAAGCTCTACGTCGCGAAGCTGCTCGAGACGCTCGTGCACTCGAGCTGGATGGTGGTGTTGATGGCCGTGCCAATGTTTGCGGCGTACGGCGTGGTGTATTCGGGCGGTCCGTTCTTTCCGCTCATCGTCATCGTCACCTTCCTGCCCTTTCTGGTCGTGCCGGCGGTGATCGGCAGCGCGCTCACGCTGCTGCTCGTCAACATTTTCCCGGCGCGCCGCACGCGCGACATCCTGAGCGTGATCGCCGTGCTGGCCGCGGCGGGCATCGTCGTGCTGTTTCGTCTGGTGCGTCCCGAGCGGCTCGCGCGGCCGGAGGGTTTCCGATCGCTCGTCGACTTCATCACGATCCTCCGCGGCCCCACGTCGCCGATGATGCCGAGCGAATGGGTGCAGCGCGCGGTGATGTCCTGGCTCACCTACAAGCACGACCTGCTGCCCTACTACCTGCTCTGGTCCACGGCCGCGGCGGCGCTGGTCGTCGGTGCGGTGCTGCATCGGTCGCTCTACGCCAAGGGCTTCAGCAAGGCGCAGGAGAGCGGCGAGAAGTGGGTGAAGAGTGGTCCGTTGTCGAAGCTCGCGCGCCGTGCGCTCACGCCCCTCGGAGTCGTGAAGCGCGAGCTGGTGCTCAAGGAAGTGCGCCTCTTCTTCCGCGACACCACACAATGGTCCCAGCTCATCCTGCTCGGCGTGCTGGTGATGGTGTACGTCTTCAACATCAAGTTCCTGCCGCTGCGCGGCGAAGGGATGACGTTCTTCCTGGTGAACATCGTTCCGTTCTTGAACTTGGTGCTCGCCGGCTTCGTGCTCGCGTCGATCGCCGCGCGGTTCATCTTTCCCGGCGTGAGCCTGGAGGGACGGACGTTCTGGCTGCTCCGTTCCAGCCCGTTGTCGATGCGCGAGTTGCTCTGGGCGAAGTTCTGGGTCGGTACGCTGCCGCTGCTCATCCTGGCGTTAGCGATCGTGGGACTGACCGACGTCCTGCTCCAGGTGAGCGACTTCATGATGGCCGTGTCGGTCGGAACGATCACGCTGATGACCCTCGCGATCGCCGGCATGGCCATGGGCTTCGGCACGCTGTTTCCGCAATTCGAGACGGAAAACGCCGCCCAGATCCCGACGTCGTTCGGTGGGCTCGTGTTCATGATGAGCTCCATCGCGCTGATCGGGGTCGTGGTGATCCTCGAGGCCAAACCGGTTTACACGTACCTCAGCGCCGACGCCCTCGGAACGCCGAAGGACCCGGTGGAGATGGTTGTCGGGTTTGGGCTGGCGGTGCTACTCTGCCTGGCGGCGACGCTCGTGCCCATCGAGGTCGCGCTCCGGCGGCTGGAGACTGTCGAACGATAAAACAGGGTTTAGGGGGTGGGGTTTAGGGAAGGTACGTCGCGCCTGTGGCGCGACTTGGTGAATGGACCGCACACCTTCGGAAACCACATACCCTAAACCGTTTTCTGCTGGGGTGTGACGGCCGGCCCGGTGGGGGGGTGTATCTGTCGGAACCCCGACAGATGCTCGGGACCCATTTGCTCGATAGGGCCGCTCGTTCTCGGTCGACCAGGGCGAGCTGATAGAACCCACCCCTCCGGAGGATGTCTCATGAAGCGTATTTCTCTCGTTGCTGCCGCCGCGTTGCTGTTCGCCGGCGCCCAGCTCCACGCGCAGACTGCCAAGCAGGACACCGCGAAGAAGGCTGCTGCCTCTTCCGCCAAGACGGCCGAGAAGGCTGCGACCAAGGCGACGACCGCCGCGAAGACGGCCGACAAGGCTGCCACCACCGCGAAGACCGAAGCCAAGGTTGCCACGAGCGCCGCGAAGTCCGCTGACGCGTCGGCCGACAAGGCCGCTGCGCCGAAGTCGCACAAGAAGGGCGGCAAGAAGTCCGCGGCCGCGAAGAAGGATACGACCGCGAAGAAGCCGTAATCAGTACGGTCTCACGACGCTACGTCGCGGCAACCCCGTGACGTAGCGTCGTACCGCACTTCAAGCAGTACCGCGCGTCAAGCGCCTCGACGGGTGCGCCACAATCGGCGCACCTTTCGTGTAAGTACCGCCCGCAGGTCGAACAAAATTCCGCGTCCGGCTCGGGGCGCGGACCGCAGGTGGGGCACGCCGCGTGCGCCGCGCGGTAGGCGCGAACGGCCGTCTCGATCTCATCGTCTGCATTGGACTGATCGACGGTGGCAACGTTCGCCGCACGCGCGTCCTCCCGCCGCATGGCCAACACCGCCTCCTCCGTATACCGCGCCTTGAGCTCAGCGTAGTCGGTGTCGGAGAGCTTGCCCGTCGCCCGATCGAACTCGATCTCGCGCAGCGCGCCAACCGCCGCCTCGCGCTCGGATTCGCGGGGCACCACCGCCGCGTACGTCACCCGCCGCGTGGTCCCGAAGAACACCGGATAGAGCACGAACGCCAGCGCGGCCACGGCGAGCAGTGTTCCGATCACGAGCGCGACGATCACGAATTCTCCTCGCCTCGCACTGCGGCCTGAAGGCGCGCCAACTCGTCGGGCGTCGCCGAGGTCGGAAGATCGGGCACCGTGCTGGACTTGGCGCGCGCCGGCTTTCGCCCAAGGCGGCGGAGCGCGAACGTGAGCACGCCGGCGCCCGCGATCAGCGCCGCGCCAGGGGTGAGCCATGCCAGCAAGTTGAATCCTGATTTGGCCGGCGCCATCAAGGCGCGCTCACCGTACGTCTTCACGAATGCGTCGATGATCTCCTGCGCACCGTACCCGCCTTCGACCAACGCCATCACGTCACGGTGCATCGCGGGCGACACCTGGCAGGAGAAGTCCGTCGTGCGGCAGGTGAAGACGTCGAGCGTGCAGCCGCACTGACAGTGGATGCGCCGCTCGAGTGCGTCGCGCTCCAGCGGCGTCATCGACGGCGCGGCGCCCGGTTTGGGCGGAAGCGCCACGGGCACCGCCGCCATCTGGTCCATGGCGAACAGGTTCGTCGTGTCGCGCGCCACGCTCTGATCGTGAATCACGGCACGCTGCTGCTGCGCGCCGGCAAAGCGTGAGCCCACGACCAGCGACGCGGATCCGCCTGCGATCCGCGCAAGAAATGCCCGCCGTGAGATCATACGCCGACCGTGACTTCGGCTTGCGGACGCGCCGGCGGCATCACCGCGGCGTACCCCGCCTGGCGGCGGCGCTCGGCCTGCGGCCACATGACGACCAGACCGCCGATCATCATGAGAAAGCCGCCGGTCCACACCCACACCACCAGCGGATTGAACGTGATGCGCAGCTCCGCCGTGTCCGCGCCGCGAATGCCCGCGAGCACCACGTACGTGTCCTGTCGCGCCGAGTACTTGATGCCCACTTCGGTGATCGGTTGGAAGAGCTGGTGCCGCTGCGAATCGAGGTACGTGCGCTTCTCACTCGTGATGATGCCGAGGCGCTGCCCGTCGCGGAACGTCTCGAGGCCGACGGACACGGTGTAGCGGTCAGGCCGTTCGGCGTTCGACACACCCTGGCTCACGAACCGCCATTGGTGGCCGTACGGATCTTTCGTCTCGAAGTACTGCCCTGGCTTGAGCGTGATGTCGTATTCCGACTTGAACGCCATGCCGGCGAAGGCCGCGAACAGCATCACGATGCCGGCGTGCACGATGTACCCGCCGTACCGGCGGCGGTTACGACCGACCAGGTGATAGAATCCTGTAATGATCGATTCCTGATGAATCGACTGCCGGGCGCGAATGCCCTTGTAGAACTCCTGGACGATCGTGCCGGTGACGAATCCGCAGAGGATGTAGGTCATGACGGCGTAGGGCTTTCGCATGCCGAGCGCGAACAGCGCGACGCCGACGACCAAGCCGGCGATCGCCGGCCCGGCGAACTGCCGCTTGAGGTTCGACACCGACGCCTTGCGCCAGGCGATGAGTGGCCCGATGCCGGTCAACGCGAGCAGCAGCAGCCCGAGGGGCACGTTCACCGTGTTGAAGAACGGCGGACCGACTGTGATCTTGTTGTTCGTCACCGCTTCCGAGATGAGCGGGAACACCGTGCCCCAGAGCACGGCGAAGGCGATGCCGCACAACACGAGATTGTTGTACAGGAACGCCGCCTCGCGGCTCACCATGCTCTCCAGCTCGGCCTTCGCCTCGAGGTCCTTCAGCCGCGTGCCGACGAGATAAATACTTATCCCCGTCGCCAGGAAGAAGAAGGTCGCGAACCACGGACCCACCGGCGACTGCGCGAACGAATGCACGCTCTCGATCACGCCGCTGCGCGTGATGAACGTTCCGAAGATCGCCAACAGGAAGCTGATCACCACGAGCACCACGTTCCACTTCCGGAGCATGCCGCGCTTTTCCTGAATCATGATCGAATGCAGGAACGCGGTCGTCGTGAGCCAAGGCAGAAACGACGAGTTCTCCACGGGATCCCAGGCCCAGTAGCCGCTCCAGCCGAGCTCCACGTAGGCCCACCACATTCCGAGCACGATGCCGATCGTGAGGAAGAACCACGACAGGAGCGCCCACCGGCGCACCACGCTCAGCCACTCGGCGTCGAGCCGGCGCGCGAACAGCGCGGCGATCGCGAAGGCGAACGGGATCGCCGTCGCCACGTAGCCCAGGTAGAGGTTCGGCGGATGAATCGCCATCCCCGGATTCTGAAGCTGCGGATTCATTCCCTTGCCGTCGATCGGAATGAAATCCAGGCGATTGAACGGATTCGCCTTGAAGCACATCGTGACGATGAAGAACAGCAGAATGGCCGACAGCGTGCCCGTCGCCCATGGCGTGAGCTCGCGGTTGCGCGTACGGCTCGACGCGATGGCGATCGTGCCGTACATCGACAGGATCAGCGCCCAGAAGAGCATCGACCCGGCCTGCCCGCTCCAGAACGACGTGAAGATGTAGACGTTCGGCATGTTCGAGCTGATGTGGCTCGCCACATACTCGAGCGAGAAGTCGCGCGAGAGCAGCGCGGTCCACAGGCCCGCCGACGCCAGCACGATCATGGCGAACGTCGCGTACAATCCACGAACGCCGCTGCTCACGAGATCGTCGCGCCTGAGCGCGCCGCCCGCGTACGACACGGTCGTCGACCAAGCCGCCATCAACAGCGCGACCCACAGCGACAGCTCGCCAATGAGGATCACGCTTTCTGCGCTCCAGCTTTGTACCCGGGCGTCTGCTTGTACTTGTCGGCGGGGTTCGTCGGCGCGTTCTCGTAGCGCGACGCGCACTTGGCGAGCAGCTCCGTCGCCTGGAAGGTGCCGTCGGTCCCCATGCGGCCGCTCACGACGACGTCGACGCTGTCGGTGAACGTGTCGGGCGCGATGCCGCGATACACCACCGGGAACGTCTTCGCCCCGTCGGTCACGTTGAACGTGTACTTCTTGCCGCCGGGGTCGCGCTGGATCGTGCCGGAGACCACACGGGCCCCCACCTTCACACCGGCGTTCACGAAGCTGGGGTCCTTCTGGACCTTGGCGGCCAACTCCGTCGGCGTCATGTAATACATGCCGGTGTCGCTGATCGAGCTCGCCATCAAATAGCCGGCGACGCCGAGCACCACTGCGCCGCCGATGAGGAATTTCGTGCGTGGCTTCATTTCATGAACCTCGAGACGCGGGCATCTGGATGCGCTTACCACGCATCCTGCCGCAGGCCTTCAATATAACGGTCGTACGCCCGGCCGGGACTCAGGGTTCCGTGCGCGCCAACAGAAGACTGGCCGCCGCGATTCCCGCCCCGTCCCAGGTCAGGTCCTTGAGGCTCGGATCGCCGCCGAATTTCTTGTCATAGAGCTCCTTCCCGACGCCGACCGACAGGCTCGCGGCGCTCGCTCCGGCCAGCGCCCCGGTCCGCGATGCACCCGCCAGGCGAAGCGCGCTGAACGAGGCGCTTTGCACGAATGCCGACATGAAAAAGTGCTTCGCCTTGTCCGGCGAGAACCACGGGTCGCGGCCGGCGGGCTCGCCGCCGAAGTGCAGCGTGAACAAGAAGGCCAGTCCGCGCATCACGCCACGCTCCGTTTTCCAGGTCCGCTGCCGATGCCGAGCTCCGCCAATTCCCGCCCGATCAGCTCGAGCGCGCGCTCGAGCAGCGCGGGATGGTTGCCCTGGTGAATCCAGCTGCTCGCCCCCGACGGATGCGGCAGGGGAATCGCCGTCGCGCGCCCTCCCACGTGCGTCACATCGTGCGCCCGACCGATGAGCTGGTCGAGCGGAAGGTTCGGCAGGAAGCGCGTGATGGCCAGTCGTCCCACGGGAATCAACAACCTCGGCCGAATGATCCGCAGCTCCGCATCCAACCACACCGAGCAGGCTTCCTGCTCCGCCGGCGACGGCACCCGGTCGCCCCGCCCGCTCGGACTCGGCCCCGGATAGCAGCGCGTGATCGCGGCGATGTAGATCCGCCGTCTCGCTGTCTTTTCGTCGACCCCGGCTCGCTCGAGCCAGCGGAACAGCGTCTTCCCCGCGCGGCCGGCGAACGGTTGCCCGCCGGCCGCCTCGACCCGCCCCGGCGCCTGGCCGACCAACATCGCTTTCGGAGACGCGGCGCCCGACACGATCGGCACCACGGCGTTGTCGTGTCCGCACATCCGGCAGTCGGCGAGCGCGAGACAGTGCGACGCGAGCGGGGCCTTGGTCGCCACTGCGCTACACCTCGCGCCTGTCGCGCGCCCACGACACCGCGGCGCGGACGGCGCGCTGCCAGCCGCTCATGAGCCGCGCCGATTCCGGCCTGCCCATCCGCGGTGCGAACGACGTGAACCGGCGCGTGCCGATGAAGTCGTCGGCGTTCTTCCATACGCCCGCCGCCAAACCGGCCAGCCCCGCCGCGCCGAGCGCGGTCGTCTCGACCATGTCCGGTCGCTCGACGGGAACGCCGAGGACGTCCGCCTGGAATTGCATGAGCCAGTCGTTGCTCGTTGGTCCGCCATCGACGCGCAGACGATCGAATGGCGCGCCGCTCGCTTCACGCATCGTGCTCAAGACGTCCGCCGTGCCGAACGCCATCGCCTCGAGCGCGGCGCGCGCGAGCTGCGCCCGGCCGGTGCCGCGCGTGAGACCGACGATCGTGCCGCGCGCATCCGCCTCCCAGTGCGGCGCGCCGAGCCCGGTGAGTGCGGGAACGAAGTACACGCCGTCCGTTGATTGGATGGAGCGTGCCAACGTCTCGGTGTCCGCGGCGTTCTCGATGATGCCCAGGCCGTCGCGCAGCCATTGCACCGCCGCGCCGGCGATGAAAATCGCGGCCTCGAGCGCGTACGCCGGTGCGCCCGTCGCGTCGCAGGCCACCGTCGTGAGCAGACCGCCGCGCGCCTTGGGCCGCTCCGCGCCGGCGTTGAGCAGAAGGAAGGCGCCGGTGCCGTAGGTGTTCTTACCCGTTCCGCGCGTCCAGCAACCTTGCCCGAACAGCGCCGCTTGCTGATCGCCGGCGATTCCAAGAATCGGAAGCTCCATTCCGAGGTGTTCGCTGCGCGCCACGCCGAAGTCGCCGCTCGACGGGCGCACCTCGGGGAGCATCTCCATCGGCACGCCGAACAGCTCGCACAGCTCGGCGCTCCACGCCAGCGTATTGATGTCGAACAGCAGCGTGCGCGACGCGTTCGTCGTATCGGTGGCGTGCACGGCGCCATTCGTCAGCTTCCACACCAGCCAGCTGTCGATCGTTCCCACGGCGAGATCGGCCGGCGCGTAGCGCTCGAACAGCCGCTGCTCGCGAATGAGCCACTCGATCTTGGTCGCCGAGAAGTACGGATCGGGAAGCAGCCCGGTCCGCTGCGCGATCCACTCCGTGCGAGGCGCCAACTCCTGAGATCGCGGCGACGTCCGGCGGTCCTGCCAGACGATGGCGTTATACACCGGTCGTCCGCTGGCGCGCTCCCAGATGACGACCGTCTCGCGTTGATTCGTGATGCCGATCGCGACAGGTGTGGCGCCCGCCGCGCGAATGGCGTCGCGCGCCGATTCCCGAACGCATTCCAGAATCCTCATCGGATCGTGCTCGACCCAACCCGGATTCGGAAAGTGTTGCGGAAGCTCGCGATAGCCTCGGCCGGCGACGCGCCCGTCCTCGCCGATCATCAGGCAGGTCACGCCGGTCGTGCCCTCGTCGATCGCCAGGACGTGTCTCATCGCGCGAGCGGGCCGAAATCGTACGGTGCGCGATGGACGCCCCGGTCGCTCACGATCGCCGTGATCAGCGTCGCGGGCGTCACGTCGAACGCCGGATTGTACACGTCGGCGTCGATCGGCGCGGTGAGCGTTCCAAAGCCGCAGCGCACTTCGTCGGCACCGCGGTGCTCGATGAGAATTTCTTCACCGCTGGCCGTGCCGGCGTCGAAGGTGCTCGTCGGCGCGGCGACGTAGAACGGAATGCCGTGGTGCGCCGCGGCGATCGCGAGCGGATACGTGCCGATCTTGTTCGCCGTGTCGCCGTTGCGCGCGATCCGGTCGGCGCCGACGATGCAGAGATCGATCTCGCCCGCCTTCATCAACGACGCCGCGGCGCTGTCGACGAGCACCGTCGTCGGAATGCCCGCGCGCGTCAGCTCCCACGCGGTGAGCCGGCTGCCCTGCAGCAGCGGGCGCGTTTCGTCGGCGTACACGTGAACCTTCCGGCCCTCGCTGGCCGCAACGTACACCGCGGCGAGCGCGGTGCCCATGCCGCCCGTGGCGAGCGCGCCGGCGTTGCAATGTGTCAGCACGCGCGCGCCATCGGGAATGAGCGCGGCTCCATGCTCGCCGATGCGGCGGCACATCTCGCGATCCTCCTCGAGAATCCGCGTCGCCTCCGCGCGCAACGCGGATCGAAGCTCGGCTGGGCTCCCCCGAACTTTCTCCGCCGCACGCTCCATCCGGTCGAGCGCCCAGCGAAGGTTCACCGCCGTGGGCCGCGCCGAGGCCAGGCGCGCCGCCGCGCTCGCGACCTGATCGTCCGGCGCAAGCGTCAGAGCCATCGCCGCCGCAATCCCGATCGCCGGCGCTCCGCGCACGGCGAGCGTCGCGATCGCCGCGAACACGTCCTCGACGGTGCGCAGATCGCGATAGACCTCGCGCGCCGGCAGCTCGCGCTGATCCAGGATCCGCACGCCCGCTCCGTCATCCGACCACCGCACCGGCTCGATCACGTCCATGGCGAAACGTAGGATTCGGCCGCGCGCCACGTAAGCCGCGCGCCAACGTGACCGCGCGTCAGTCGTCCGTCCGCCGTGCGCTCCGCCGCTCCGGGAAGTGCCGATCGAGGAAGGTGATCAGCGCCTTCTCCTCCGGCGAATAGGCCTGGCCGCGATTCGCCGCGGTGCGCCGTGCGCGCGGCAGCGCGATCGTCTCGCCTTCGTCGAGATAGCGCGCCACGACGATCGGATGGACGTACGACTTCCGGCAGATCGTGGGCGTGTTGCCGAGCTCCGTCGACACGAGCCGCATGGCGAGCGCCACGTTTCGCTTCGCCTCAGTCGCGGTTTTCGCCGGTCCGAGCTCGGCGAGCACCGTCGCGGCGCGCAGCGTGCCGCCCCACGTGCGGAAATCCTTGGCGCTGTAGCGGCCCACCCGCTCCTGCAAATACTCGTTCACGTCGCGCGCCGTGATGACGTGCCACGCACCATTCCGCCGGTAGCGAAACAGCTTTCCGCCCGGCGTGCGCAACTGCCGCTCGAGGAGTCTCACCAACTCGGGATCGGTGACGACCTGGCGCTGGTCGATGCTTCCCTTTCCCCGATACTCGAGTCGCGCCGTTCCGTTGGAGACGTCGACGTGAGACTTCTTGAGCGTCGTGATGCCGAAGGTCCCGTTCTCCTTTGCGTATCGTTCGCCGCCTACGCGGCAGAACGTCTCGCTGATCAACCGCAGCACCGTCGCCGAGACGGTATCCGCGTCGAGCGTGTCGACGCGCGCTCGCGGCCGCGCGTCGGCGTTCAGCGCTCGCCGAATTCGCGGCAAGTCCTTGGCGAGCTGCCGCACGCGATGATACTTCCGCAATTCGCGCCGCTCGACCGCGCGATCGTTGTAGCGATACTGTTTGCGCCCGCGCGCGTCGAATCCCCACGCCTGAATCGCCGAGCGCGGAGTGGTCGCGATGTGCACGTCGCGCCACGCCGGCGGCACGCGCAGCGCGTCGATCCGCGCCAGCACGCGCGCGTCACGAACGACGCGGTCGGCCGCGTCGACATAGCGAAAGCCAGAACGTTTCGTGCCGAGACGCCGAAGCCAAGTCGACATGAAGCAGGGTTCAGGGTATAGGATTGGGGTCTAGGGAAAGTACGCGGCACACGTCTCCTATACCCTATACCCCAGACCCTAAACCCTTAGTTTTACTCCATGCCCTTCGAGACCATCTCTCTAGCGGTCTCCGACCGCGTCGCGACGATCACGGTCAGCCGCCCCGATAAGCTCAACGCCCTCAACGACCGCGTGATCGCCGAGCTGGGTGAGGCGATCAACGATGCGCGCGCGAATCCCGACGTCGGCGGCGTGATTCTCACCGGCGCCGGCCGCGCCTTCGTCGCCGGTGCCGACATCGCCGAGCTGGAAGCGCACGACGGCATCTCGGCGAAGCAGCTCGCGCAGCGCGGACAGGAAGTGTTTCGCCGCTTCGAGACGTCGCCGAAACCGACTATTGCCGCGGTGAACGGATTCGCTCTCGGCGGCGGCTGCGAGCTGGCGATGTGCTGCCACCTGCGGCTCGCATCGGAATTCGCGAAGTTCGGACAACCCGAAGTGAAGCTCGGCCTCGTTCCGGGCTATGGCGGCACCCAACGGCTACCGCGTCTCGTCGGCAAAGGCCGCGCGCTGCAGCTCCTGTTGACCGGTGAGATGATCGACGCGCAGGAAGCGTATCGCATCGGCCTCGTGAATCGCGTGTTTCCGGCGGCCGAGCTCATTCCCGCCGCCACCGCCATGCTGCAGACGATGATGGCGAACGGGCCGCTCGCGTTGGCCCACTGCGTCGAAGCGGTGAACAGCGGGTACGACCTTCCACTCGCCGACGCGCTCACGCTAGAGGCGACCGCGTTCGGGCTGCTCGCCGCAACGGAGGACAAGCGCGAAGGCACGCGCGCGTTCCTCGAGAAGCGCGCCGCGACGTTCACCGGCAGGTGAGCGGATCGGCGGCTCGGCTGCTCCACCTCGCGGTCCGCGATTTTCGAAATCTCGCGCACGTCGAGCTCGCGCCGCCGCCCGATGGACTCGTGCTGATCGGTGAGAATGGCCAGGGCAAGACCAATCTGCTCGAGTCGATCTACTACCTGCAGATTCTGCGATCGGCGCGCGGTGCGCGCGACCAGGATCTCGTGCGCTTCGGCGCCGAAGGATTTCACATCGGCGCGAGCGTCGAGACGAACACGCCGCACGAGATCGGCGTGGGCTTCGAGCGCGCCGGAAAGCGAAAGCGTGTCCGTCTCGACGGCGTGATCCCGGAGCGGTTGAGCGACGCGCTGGGCGCGCTGCCCTCGGTGATGTTCTCTCCCGCCGACGTCGAGCTGATCGCCGGATCGCCGAACATGCGCCGGCGCTTTATCGACATCATGCTCGCGCTCACGGCGCCCGGCTACCTCGCGGCGTTGCAGCGCTATCGCGCGGCGTTGGCGCGGCGCAACGCCGCGTTGCGCGATGCGGCGCGCGGCGGCCGCGAATCCGCCGCCAGCGTGGCTGTCTGGGAACCGCCGCTCGCCGAACATGGTGCAGTGCTCTGGACCGCGCGGCGCACGTGGGTGAGCGCCGTGGACGCGCGGTTCGAGGAGCTCTGTCACGAGATCGGCGAGACGTCCACCGTGCGGATCCGGTACGCAAGCTCGCTCGCGCCGAGCGACGATCCCGCTGCGTCGCTCGCCGCCGCACTCGGGGAGAAACGCGCGCACGATCTTCGTCGCGGGCTCACACATGTCGGTCCGCACCGCGACGACCTCGTGATCACGCTCGACGGCCGCGACCTGCGCGTGTTCGGCTCCGCGGGCCAGCAGCGAACGGCGGCGATCGCGCTGCGCATGCTGGAAGCCGCTACCTTCAGTGAGCGAACCGGGCGCGCGCCGGTCTTCCTGCTCGACGATCCCTTCGCCGAGCTCGACGCGCGCCGCTCGGCGCGCATCCTCGGTCTTCTCGCGCGAGACGGACTCGGTCAAACCATGCTCGCGGTTCCGCGGGAAAGCGACATCCCTCCTCAGCTCACGCGGCTCGACCGGATGTATGTGTCGGGCGGCGTGATCACCCGCGACGCGACCCAATGAGCGATCGCAAGAAGAAGCCTGAGGCGATCGGCAACATCGTCGCGAGCTGGCTGGGCGATAGCGGCCTGGCGCAGCGAATCGAGCAGGCCGGAATCATTCCAGAATGGCCGCAGCTTGTGGGTCCCCAGATCGCGACAGTGACGCAACCGCAATCGATCACCGCGAACGGCACGCTGTTCGTGCACGTAACGACGAATGCGTGGATGAACGAGCTTTCGCTGCTCGAGCCGGAGCTGTTGCGGTCGCTGAATGCGAAGGCCGGCCGGGTGCCCATTCGGCGGATTCGGTGGCTCCTGGGGCGCCATAGCTAAACCGTTGTCTGCCAAACGCTTGCCCGGTACGCGAAGTGTTGCATATCGCTGCGAATTGATGTAAATTCAGTAGGATATTCATACCCCCAGTTTCGGGATATATTCGGGCTGCTTTCCGGGTGACAAATGGCGAACAAGAACGGGGACGAAGACCGCACGTACGACGCTGGACAGATCCAGGTCCTCAAGGGACTCGAGGCGGTTCGCAAACGTCCCGGCATGTACATCGGATCAACCTCAGAGCGAGGCTTGCACCATCTCGTCTCCGAAGTCGTCGACAATTCGATCGATGAAGCGCTGGCCGGCTACGCCGACACGGTGCGCGTCACGATCCACAACGACAATTCGGTCACGGTCGAAGACAACGGACGCGGCATTCCCGTCGACATGCATCCCACGGAGAAGATGCCCGGCGTGGAGCTCGCGATGACGGTGCTGCACGCCGGCGGCAAGTTCGACAAGGACAGCTACAAGGTGTCCGGCGGACTGCATGGTGTCGGCGTGTCGGTCGTCAACGCGCTGTCCGAGGTGCTCAAGGTGTGGGTCAAGCGCAACGGCAGCGAGCATTACATGGACTTCGCGCGCGGCGACACCACGACCAAGCTCAAGGTGCTGCGCGACGTCCCCAAGAAAGAGACCGGTACGAAGGTGTGGTTCAAGCCGGACCACATGATCTTCACCGATCTCATCTACCGGTACGACACCCTTGCGCTGCGCCTCCGTGAGCTCTCGTTCCTGAACAAGGGCGTGATGATCACGATCAGCGACGAGCGCCTCGGCCAGGAAAAGTCGGAGACCTTCCACGCCAAGGGCGGCCTCAAGGAGTTCGTCCAGTACCTCAACGCGTCGAAGAAGCCGCTGCACAGCGAAGTCGTGTACATCGAGACCACGCGCGACGACGTGGGCATCGAGCTCGCGATGCAGTACAACGACGGCTACAACGAGAACGTCTTCTCCTTCGTCAACAACATCAACACGCACGAAGGCGGCACGCACCTCACCGGCTTCAAGTCGGCGCTCACGCGCGTGGTCAACGCGCATGCGCAGAAGGGCAACTTCCTCAAGAAGGCCGATTTCACGCTCTCCGGCGACGACGTGCGCGAAGGCCTCACGGCCGTGCTCTCCGTCAAGGTGCGCGAGCCGCAGTTCGAGGGACAGACCAAGACCAAGCTCGGCAACTCGGAAGTGGAGTCGGCGGTCAAGACGCTCGTGAACGAGTTCCTCGCGGCCTACCTCGAGGAGCATCCGCGCACGGCGAACATCATTCTCGAGAAGGCCGTGTCCGCGGCTCGTGCGCGCGAAGCGGCCCGCAAGGCGCGCGATCTCACGCGCCGCAAGTCGGCGCTCGACGTGGGCAACCTGCCGGGCAAGCTCGCCGACTGCTCGCTCACCGACCCCGCGCTCTGCGAGATCTACCTCGTCGAGGGCGACTCGGCCGGTGGTTCCGCGAAGCAGGGGCGGCGGCGCGACTTCCAGGCGATCTTGCCGCTCCGCGGCAAGATCATCAACGTCGAGAAGGCGCGCATCGACAAGGTGCTGTCGAACGAGGAAATCCGCACGATCATCACCGCGATCGGCAGCGGCATCAAGGAAGAGTTCGACGTCGGCAAGGCACGCTATCACAAGATCATCATCATGACCGACGCCGACGTCGACGGCGCGCACATCCGCACGCTGCTGTTGACGTTCTTCTACCGGCAGATGCCGGAGCTGATCGAGGCGGGCTACATCTACATCGCGCAACCGCCGCTCTTCCGCCTCGCCAAGGGCAAGGAAGAGTACTACGTCTACGACCTGCTCGAGCGAGACGAGGTCATGAAGCGGCTTCAGGGCAGTGATGGGCGCGGCACCGTCAACGTCCAACGGTACAAGGGACTTGGCGAGATGAATCCCGAGCAGCTCTGGAACACGACGATGGACCCGGAGCGCCGTACGCTGCTCAAGGTGAACATCGAAGACGCCGTCAGCGCCGACGACATGTTCACGAAACTGATGGGCGACGAAGTCGAGCCGCGCCGCGTGTTCATCGAGGCGAATGCGCAGTTCGTGAAGAACCTGGACATCTGACGGTTCGGGGACGGAACACAAAAAGGCGGAGCGACACGGTGTCGCTTCGCCTTGTTTCTTCGCCTGCGTCGCGCCCGCGCAGCGGCTACCGCGACGCCAACACCCGCACCTGCGTTCCCCACGGATCGCGCACCACGGCCGCCGAGCCGTCGGCCTCGACGTCGAATCCGCCCGCCTGCAGACTGCGCACTGCGCCGGCGATGCTCTCCACGTCGGGCACCAGGATTTCCCACTCGAGAAGCCGCGCGTCGTCGTCGGTCGACAGGGGCGCACCGGCCGCCCAGGTATTCGTGCCGAGATGATGGTGATATCCGCCCGCCGACATGAACAGCGCGCCCGGATAGCTCCACACCACTTTGTCGAGGCCGAGTGCCTCGTGGTAGAACGCGGCCGCTTCGTCGATGTCGCGCACGTGCAGATGCACGTGGCCGATCGTCGTTCCCGCCGGCGCGCCGGTCCACGGCGCGTCACCGCCCGCGGCAACGAGGTCCGGCACGTTCAGTGGAATGGTCGTCATCGCGAGCTGCCGGTCCTCGACGCGCCATTCGCTGCGCGGGCGATCGGCGTACACCTCGATGCCGAGTCCGTCGGGATCCTGCAGGTACACGGCCTCGCTCACGAAGTGATCCGACATGCCCGCGTACGCGCCGATCTCGCCCAGGTGCCGCACGAACCGTCCGAGCGCGGCACGATCGGGGAGCAAGATGGCGAAGTGATAGAGGCCGATGTGGCCGCGGCGCGACACGGGACGCACGCCCGCCTTCTCGTGCAGCTCCACGACCGGCGCATCGCTGCCGTGCGCGCCGAGCGTGGCCACGCTGCCTGAACGCTCGAGCACGCGCAGCCCGATGACGGTTTCATAATAGACGATCGAGCGCTCGAGGTCGGCCACCTGAAGCCGAACGCGCCCGAGGCGCGTGGCGTCGGGCAGGCGATAGCCCGACGGGGCAATACCATAGCTGGAAGACATGGAGCTCACACATTCAAAAGGACGTGTCGCGCCGAGCGCGCGCTGTCATGACGATGCTCGCGATGACAAGATCAGGTTGCAGGCCGGCGGCGCCCGGCGATCATGGCGTCGACCGAAAAATCTCCGGGGCCGCCCAGCATCACCGCGATCGACGCGCCGAGGAGCATCAGGACGAACTCGAAGCCGGTCGGCATGAAGAAGCCGTTCTTGAAGTGCACCAGCGCGAACGCGCCGAGCATGTCGATCACGAAGCCGAGCGCGGCGAGCCGGGTCAGCAGACCGATGATGAGCGCGATGCCGCCGAAGAACTCGAGCAGGGTGACGAGCGGACCGGTGATGCCCGGCATCGGAACGCCCATTTGCGCGAACCCCTGCGTGATGCCGCCGAAGCCGTAGATGAACAGCTTCTGGTAGCCATGCGCGAGCATGATGATGCCGAGCGTCACGCGAAGGACGAGCAGCGCTGCGCCAGCGTTGGCAGAAATCGTGGTGCGTGGTGCGGTCATGGAAGGGCTCCGGTGGGTGGTAAACTACTGTTTAGACTACAAGTGTGATCACACCTATTACTGCCATCATGGCCATCAAACCGCCTCGCGCGCCAGAGTCAGCAGCTCCGTGAGCGTTTTCAGCTGCCGGGAGCTCATGTGCCCGAGGTGACGCTTGTGCATCGCCGACACCGGGGCGTCGAGCGACTTGAGCAGGACCAGTCCCTGGGGCGTGATCCGTGTCGACACGAGCCGGCGGTCGGTGGTGCTCCGCTCGCGCTCGATGAGCCCCGAATCCTCGAGCCGGTCGAGCAGACGCGTGACGTCGGGCACCTGCGCGACGAGCCGGTCGCGGATCTCGTTGCGACAGAGTCCGTCCTTTCCCGCGCCCCGCAAGATGCGGAGCACGTTGTACTGCGTCGGCGTGATGCCGTGCGGCTTGAGCGACTCGGCGAATGCGTGGACGAGCACCGCGGCCGTGCGATCGATGTTCAACAACGCTTCCTGCTCGAGGCTGGTGAACGGCTTTCGCTGTTTGAGCTCGGTCCGCAGGTTCGACGACATGGAGGAATAATAGGTGTTATAACACCTAGCGTCAAGACATGTAATTCCCCGCTCTATCCCGTCAGCGTGGCAGCCGAGCCAGGAATTGCAGGATCAGCGAGTCGGCCAACGCCGCGCGCTCGAGGATCGGCAGGTGGCCGGCGTCGTCGATCGCGTGGAATTCCGCCCCAGGAATCGCCTGGCGGACGCGGGAGCTCCGCTCGAAGGGAACGGTCTTGTCTTCTTTTCCCCAGAGGAGCAGAGCCGGCAGGTTCGCCCGGCCTAGGCGGCCGTAGAGCGTGTCGGTGTTCATTCCCGCCGTGGCGCGGCGCGTCTCGAGGAGCGAGCGTCCGAAACCGCGGAATCGTGTTTGCGGACGGTAGCGGTCGGCCCAATCGGGAAAGCGTTCGGGATGCACGAAATCGCTGGCCTGGCCGCCGGCCATCTTGGGCACGGCGACCGTCTGCCAGAGATACGGGCCGATACCGGGCCAATAAAACATTCCTGATGCCGCCCCAGACGTGCCCGCGACCGGGTCGACGAGAATCAGCGAGCGAACGCGATCGGGATGTCGTCCGGCGAACGTGGCCGTGACCCATCCACCCATCGACACTCCGCCGAGATCGACCTTGTCACGCACGTGCAGCGAGTCGAGCAGCTCGCCGAGCTGTCGATCGTACAGGTCGGCGGTGTACGCGACGTTCGGCCGGTCGGACCAACCGCGGCCGTACTCGTCGTATCGCACCACGCGATAGCCGGCGGTCGAGAGCGCGGCCGCGGTCGAATCCCAGATGTACGCCGGAACCGAGAAGCCGTGCACGAGCACCACGGTGCGCGCGGAATCAGGCCCCGCCACGTCGTAGTGCGTCATGCCGTCGGACAGGCGTACGAACTTGCCCGGAGCTTGCGCGCGCGCCGCGTCGTCGAGCGTGGCGCGCTCGGGATTGCGCGAGACGTACAGCCCGCCGGTCGCGACGACCAGCAGCGCGACGATGGCGACGACGATCGCCGCGTGTCGCTTCAATCCTGCGCGCTCATTGTCCACCGGGCTCCGGTTTGAGGCCTCGCTTCACGAGCAGCGAATCGACGCTCGGGTCGCGTCCGCGGAATGCACGATATAATGTGGCCGCGTCGGCCGTCCCGCCACATGAGAGGATCATGTCGCGGAGGCGCTGGCCATTCTCGCGCGTGAGGCCGCCATGCTCGGCAAACCAGGCAACGGCGTCGTGATCGAGGACTTCGGCCCAGAGATACGCGTAGTAGCCGGCCTGGTACCCGCCGTTCCAGATGTGCGCGAAGTACGTGGAGAGATACCGCGGCGGTACCTGGCGAACATCCATGTGATAGCGCGCCAACGCATCCTGCTCGAAGGCACCGACGTCCTGCTTCGGTGCATCCGCCGGCAGCGTGTGCCAGGCCATGTCGAGCAGCGCCGCCGCGATGTACTCGGTGAGCGCGAATCCCTGATTGAACGTCTGCGACTTCTTGATCCGGTCTACGAGTGGCTGCGGCATCGACGCACCCGTCTCGTGATGCTTCGCATAGTGCGCGAACACGACCGGGTCGAGTGCCCAATGCTCGTTGAACTGCGACGGGAACTCGACGAAGTCGCGCGGCACGTTGGTGCCGGTCAACATCGGGTACGTGACGCGCGAGAACAGGGCGTGCAGCGCATGGCCGAACTCGTGGAACATCGTCGTCACGTCGTCGAAGCTGAGCAGCGCGGGCGTTCCGGCAGCCGGCTTCGTGAAGTTCGCGACGTTGTACACCACCGGTTTGGTGCCGAGGAGCTCCGCCTGATCGACGAAGCTGTCCATCCATGCGCCGCCGCTCTTGTTGTCGCGTTTGAAGTAGTCCGTGTAGAAAAGCGCGAGCGGGCTGCCGTCGGCGTCGAACACCTCGAACGCGCGCACGTCGGACTGCCAGACGGGAATGTCCGTCCGCTCCGCGAACGTGATGCCATAAAGCCGGGTCGCGGCGTAGAACACGCCGTCGTGCAGGACGCGGTCGAGCTCGAAATACGGTTTGATCTGCGACTCGTCGAGATCGTACTCCGCTTTGCGCACTCCTTCGGCGTAATACTGCCAGTCCCACGGCTCGAGGGCGAAGCCGCCCCGCTCTTCGTCGACGAGCGCCTGCATGCGCGCGACTTCACTGCGCGCCTTCTCGGTGGCCGAAGTGCCGATGTCCGTCAGCAGCTTGATCGCCGCAGCGGGCGTCTTGGCCATCTGGTCGTCGAGCACGAACGCAGCCGACGTGGGGTAGCCCAGCAGCCTGGCGTGTTCGGCGCGCAGCTGCGCGAGGCGCTGCACGATGGCACGCATGTCGACCGTGTCGACCGTGTCGACCGGGTCGTCCCGATCGGCGCGGTGTACCGACGCGTCGTACAATCGCTGCCGCGTCGCGCGGCGCCGCAGCGCGGCTAGTTGCGGCTGCTGCGTCGTGTTCTGGAGCGGCAGCACCCATTTGCCCGGGAGCTTTCGTTCCGTCGCGGCTTCCGCGGCGGCCGCCACTTCCGCGTCGCTCAAGCCGTCGAGCTGCGAACGGTCGTCGACGACGAGCGCGCCGGCCTTCGTTGCGGCGAGCAGCCGATTCTGAAAATCGGTCGAGAGCATCGACTCTTCCTGATTGAGCGCGCGGAGTCGAACCTTTTCCGGCTCGCCAAGCTGCGCTCCCGCGCGAACGAAATCGAGGTAGTAGCGCTCGACGAGAAATCTCTGTTCGGGCGTGAGCGAAAGTGTCGCCCGTTGGTCGTGGATCGCCTTCACGCGCCGGAAGAGCGTGTCGTTCAGGAAGATCGCGTCACTGTGGGCAGCAAGCTTCGGGGCTGCCTCGCTCTGCACGGCCTGGAGCGTGTCGTTCGTGTTCGCCGAGGTCAGACCCCCGAACACCTTGAGCACGCGCGTGAGCAGGTCGCCCGAGCGCTCGAGTGCCACGATCGTGTTCTCGAACGACGGCGGAGCGCTCTGCTCGGCGATCGCCGCGACTTCGGCGAGATGCCGGCGCATCCCTTCTTCGATCGCCGGCTGAATGTCGGCGTCGTGAATTCGGTCGAACGGCGGCGCGCCGAAGGGCAGCGCGCTCGGCGCGAAGAACGGGTTGTCGCGAGTGAACGCGGACGAAGTCGTCGTGGGCACGGAGGAGGCTGGGCACCGTCATTCGTCGCCCGGCTCGGTGGGACGAAAGCTCAAGTCCCAGGCAAGCCAGAGGGTGCGCGAAAAAGGATAGAACACGAACGGGAGCGCAACGCACAGCACGATCGCGACAATCTCGATCAGCGTCCATGGCTGGTGCGGTGCGGACACAATCATCCAGACGATCGGCACGCCGAGAGCGACGACTTCGCCAATCACCAGATTGAAGACGTAAGCCCCGATCCAGAAGTCTGACGATTCCCCGCGCTCGAGCGCCAGACCGCAGGTGGGACAATAGTCCTGCATCTTGAGCCACGATCGCAGGATGCCGCTCCCGCCGCACCGCGGGCAGCGGAGCAGCAGCGCGCGTTTGAACTTCGTCGCCGCAGAGGACGGCGGGATCACACCGGTCTAGGGCGGCCGTCGGCGAGCGCCAGCAGCTGTTTTCCGACGAGAATGTGAACGCCAATCAGCGCGGCGACGACCAGCGCCAACGAGATCCACGTGACGACGGAGAGGCCGAGCATGATACCCCCGGTGGGCGTGGGCCGGCTGATGAACGCGACGAGCGCGTACAGGGCAATGAAGGCGCCGCAGGCGCCGTACGCGCCGAGCGCCGCAAGGCGGGCAATTTTCGGGGGCATCGCATCCTCGGGACAGCGTGGTGAACCCGAAAGCTCTCCACGCATCCCCATGCACGCAACTACTTCAACTACTTCAACTACTTCAGCACTCCCGCCAGCGCGCGCCGGTAGTCCGAGGGCGAGGTGATCGACTCGCTCGCCTTGAAGTAGGCCTTTCGCACCGCGGGGTCGGAGAGCGGAAAGCGCGACGCAACATCCACCAGGGCATTGGCAATCGCGTAGCTGCTCGTCATTCCGCCGGCAGAATTGATGAGACCGATCACGTCGCCGGTGGAAAGACCGCCGCGCTTGGCGATCGCCTGGAGCGCACGCCCGCGATCGTAGTCCGAGCTCATCGACGTGGTGGCCGAGATGAGTGCGGTACGCATCGCCGGCGTCAGATCGGGGTTGTCGGTGGCGACGGTGACGATCAGGGCGGCCCGCTCGTTGTCCGAGGTCATCTTCGCGGCGATCTTCACGACCTGGGCAACGGCGTTCAACGGCAGCGAGTCCTTGAGAAGCAGCGGCGTGAGCGTGCGCGAGCGCTCGTAGTCGGATGTCATCGACGACACGGCGTCGAGATAGATCGTCCGCAGCTCGTCGTCGCGCACGTAATACTTGGCGATGACGATCAACAGCTCGGCTTTCTCATAGTCGGACGTCATCTTGCTCGCGGCGCGCGCCACGGAGATGAGCGTCTCGCGGTCGGGAGGTGTCTGCTGCTGCAAGCGCGCCAGCGGGGCCGGCACGATCACGTCGTCCCGAGGCACGACAGCGACGACGAAACCGGTGTCCGTCTCGAGGGAGGAGAGATTCTTCTCTGCGCTCGGAATGACAGGGGTTGCCGGCAGTGCGTCCGGCGGTCTGACCGCCTGGCGCGCGCGCACGGGACTTTCGATGGGAGACGCCTGCAGCGGTTCGGCCGGCGCAAGTGCCGCGAGCGGGAGCGCCAACACGACGACGGCAAGCGTCGCCACGGCGAGCCGCGCGCGCGAGACGTTACGGCGATTCGCGTGCGGATCGAGGATGGCGAGCAGCCGGCCCTCGAACTCGCCGCGGCGGGCCATGGCGAGTGCCGCGGCGGCGGGGGCGCTCGAGCTGCCCAGCGACCGTGCGATCTGCAGCAGGTCCTGCGCGTAGTCCGACGCGCGCGCGCCGCCCTCGAGCACGAAGTCGTCGCAGGCGTGCTCGCGCTCCCGGCGCATCTGCCGCGCGGCGAGCCAGACGAGCGGGTTGAACCAGAACAGCCCAGTCGCCACATGCGCGACGAGCTGCGTGAACGCGTCGAGGCGCTTCACGTGCGCCAGCTCGTGCAGAAGCACGATCGTGCGGCGCTCGTCAGTCCATTCGTCGGCGTCGATCGGCAGCAGCACGGTGGGGTACACCACGCCCCACGTCATCGGGACGCAGGCGCGCTCGCTGCGCAGCAGGATCACTGGACGGCCGATGTGCAGGCGGCCGGCGAGCCGCTGAACGAGCGACAGCCAGCCGCCGTCGTCCACCGGGCGTGCACGGCGCGACCATGAGAAAACTCTAATCGTGCCCACTGCGAGCCGCAGGAAGAGCAGCGCGGCGCCGAGCGCCCAGAGCACGGGGAAGAAACGAGCGAGGTCGATCGGGCGGCGCGTCGAATCGGGCGCGGACGATTGGAGTGTCGGATCCGCGACAGAACGCGCGGTCGTCGGCTGCTGGCCGTTCCGAGGCGCGGACGTCTGCTCGGCGAGCGGCGCCGTCGACACAGCTGTAGCCGGCGGCGCGGCGGAGATCGACAGCCGCGGCAGCGCGGGCATGTGCACCGCCGGGACGATGCCGCTGAGCAACGGCGTCAACAGCATGCCGCCCAGCGCCGACGCCCAGATCAGATGGCGCGCCGCCGCCGATCCGCGGCGCAGCGCGCGCGTCGACATCCACGCCACGAGGAGCAGCGCGGATCCCTTGAGCGACGCCATGAAGATGACGCTCATCGTCCCTCCCGTCGTGCCTCGTCGATCATCGCCGACAAGCGATCCAGCTCCGAGGAATCGAGCTTCCCTTCTCCGTCGAGCAGCGCGGCTACGGCGTCGGTGGCCGATCCGTCGAAGAACGTGCGCACGACGTGCTTCAGCGCCGACTTCCGGGCGCGCTCGCGGTTGACGATGGGCAGGAAGACGTAGCGCGGGCCGTCCTGCTCGTGGCGCACGTGGCCCTTTTCCTCGAGCAGCCGAAGGAGCGCGCGCACGGACGAATATCCCGGCGGGTCGGGGAGATCCTCGAGGACCTCAGCCGCCGTGGCGCGGCCCCGGCGGTAGATGACGTCCATGATCTGGCGTTCGCGGCGACTGAGCTGAACAACGGCTTCCGGCATCGGGACCCTCGGGATATGCTAAGAAAATAGCAGCTCCCTCAGTATTGCCGCCGCTCGCGGGCCTGTCAATGGCGGCTAGGCCGAGTAGAGCTCGACCCCGCGCGACGTGATGCGATGGGAGATGAGGGGCAGCGGCGGCTCGGCTTCGTCGGCGATGACGATGGCCGCGCGAAGCGCGTGGCGGCCGCTGCCGATTCCCGTACGGTCGCGGGCGAAGATCGTCGCCAAGGGCTCGCCCGCTTCGACCCAATCGCCGGGGCGGGCGGTGATCACGAGCCCGACCGACGGGTCGGCGGCGTCCTCGACGCGCGTTCGCCCGCCGCCCATCTCGATGATGCCGCGCCCGATGGTCTTGGGCTCGACGCGCGCCACGAAGCCGCGGCGCGCCGCGGTGAAGATCTCCACTTCGGCCGCCTGCGGCAGCGCCGCCGGATCGTCGACCACACCTGGGTTTCCGCCTTGCGCCTCGATGATTCTCTGAAAACGCTCCGCGGCGCGTCCGGTGGCGATCGCGTTCTCGAGCTCCACGCGCGCCGACGCGCTGTCGTCGCAGACGTCGGCAAGCACGAGCATCTCCGCGCCGAGCGCGTAGGTGACGTCCATCAGGTCGTCCGGGCCTTCGCCTTTGAGCGCGGCGATCGCTTCCTCGACCTCGAGCGCGTTGCCGCAGGCGCGGCCGAGTGGACGATCCATCGCCGTCACGAGCGCGACGACCGGGCAGCCGTGATCGGTGCCGAGATTGATCATCACGTCGGCAAGCTCGAGAACGCGGTCGAGGTCTTGAATCAGCGCGCCGCTCCCTCGCTTCATGTCGAGCACGAGACCGGTCAGTCCCTCCGCGAGCTTCTTGCTCATGATGCTCGACGCGATCAGTGGAATCGATTCGACCGTCGCCGTCGCGTCGCGCAGCGCGTACATCTTCTTGTCGGCGGGGGCGATCTCGGGCGTCTGGCCCATCATCGCGCAGCCGAGGGTCTCGAGCTGCGCTTTCGCTTCGGCGAGCGTGAGGTTCGTGCGAAAGCCGGGAATCGACTCGAGCTTGTCGAGCGTGCCACCGGTGTGGCCGAGCGAGCGGCCCGACATCATGGGTACGGCGACACCGAGCGAGGCAACGAGCGGCGCGAGAACGAGCGACACCTTATCGCCGACGCCGCCGGTGGAATGCTTGTCGATGCGCGGGCGGCCGAGGTATTCGAGATCGAGGCGATCGCCGCTCAAGAGCATCGCTTCGGTGAGCGCCGCCGTCTCCGACCGCTCCAATCCACGGAGAAAGCAGGCCATGAGGAGCGCCGCCATCTGGTAGTCGGGAACGTGCCCTTTCGCATAGGCGAGGGCGAGGGCGCGCCACTCGCCGGGCTCGATCCGGCCGCCGTCGCGCTTTCGCTCGATCAACCGATGTGCGAGCATTTACCGCTCTGGGGGGTATGATTGGGCATGATCCGCTTTTTCAGGAGTATCTAATGCGACTACGCATCGCTTTCGCTGTTGCACTGTTGTCGGTGGGCCGCGTTGCCCTGAGCCAGGCTGCCGATCAGCACATCGCGCTGGGCGACCGCGAGCACGCCGCTCACAATCTCACGAGCGCCTTGCAGCACTACGAGGCGGCGATCAAGGCGGATCCGTCGAGCTACACCGCGCTCGTCAAAGCCGCGCACGACGCGGTGGACCTCGGCGAATTCGACGACAACCACGCCGAGCGCGACTCGCTGTACCGCAGCGCAGAACAGTATGCGCGCCGCGCGGTCGCGGCAAATCCCACCGACGCGGAAGGCCACTTCGAGCTCGCGCGGGCGATCGGACGCAACGCGCTGACGATGGGCACGCGCGACAAGATCAAGTACGCGCGCGAAGTTCGAGACCAGGCGCTCGAGGCGCTGAAGATCAATCCGAATCACGCCGGCGCCAAACACGTCATGGGGGTGTGGAACGCCGAGGTGATGCGGTTGAACGGCCTCTCACGCATGTTCGCCAAGAATTTTCTCGGCGGCAAAGTCTTTGGCGAAGCGAACTGGGACAACGCGCAGCGGTACCTCGAGGAGTCGGTGGCACTCGAACCAAACCGGATCACGCACCACCTCGACCTCGGCGCGGTGTATGCCGATCGCGATCAGAAGGCAAAGGCGATCGAGCAGTACGAATGGATCGCCAAGGCACCGGCGACGGATTACGACGATGGGAAGTACAAAGAGGTGGCGGCGAAGCGGTTGAAAGATTTGCGCTGAGTCGCGGGACGACCGGCTAATCGACGACCATGACCCTCTCGGACTGCTCGCGGTCTCGTTGCCGGGCGCGCCGGCGCTGGCGGAGGGCGCGACGGAATTCGTTCCGGAGGTCGTCCCAGGCATCGTACCCTCGCTGGCCAACGCGGCGAGTCTGGCGTCCGAGTGCCCGGCGTGTGTCGGCTCCGGCCTGGGGAGCCAGAAGGAGGGCGACGCCGGCACCGACGGCCAACCCCACGACGATGCCCGCGGCGAAGACCAGCGTGGGCCGGTGATCGTCGGTCTGACTGGGGGCTCGCCGGGCCGGCGGCCGCGATTTCGTCGTGGCTCCCGAGGGGCCTGGGGCGCGTTTGGCGCGCGATACTGGTCCGGCGTAGGACATCGATCTGGGTCTCCGTAATCCGTGGTAAGAAAATTGCGGCGTACAGGGTCGAAATAGGATGTTTCTGCGGCGATTCGGGTCGAAACGGGCTGGTTGGCCCAGTCTTCCCGGTCACAGTCTACTACCCTGCAGTCCATCATCACCTGGCTCAACGCCCAGGCGTAGGCGAATGCTTCGTCTACGGCCCACGGTGTGAGGACACGCATGACCACGAACGGAAAAACGGTACTTCTCGTCGAAGACAACGAAGACAACCGCATCGTCTATTCCACGATTCTCCGGCACTTCGGCTATTCCGTCACGGAAGCCTTGAACGGTGAAGAAGGGATCGCGAAGGCGCGAAGCGAGAAGCCCGACTTGATTCTGATGGATATCTCGATCCCAGTCATCGACGGCTGGGAAGCGACGCAAGTGCTCAAGCACGATCCCCAGACGCGCGAGATTCCGATCATCGCGCTCACCGCGCATGCCCTGGCCTCCGACCGCGAGAAAGCGATGGAGGTGGGCTGCGACGGCTACCTGGCCAAACCGTGCGAGCCGAGAGCGGTCGTTGCGGAGGTTCAACGATTCCTCGGAAAGGGTGATGGAAGCACCTCGTGAGGCGGAGTCGGCGCGCATCCTGATCGTCGACGATCACGAGGATAACGTCGAGCTGTTGCGGGCACGGTTGGAGTCGTGGGGATTTACGGCGGAAACGGCGGGCGACGGCGCGGAAGCACTCGCCAAAGTCGAGGCATCGCCGCCGGATCTCATCCTGCTCGACGTCATGATGCCCGTGATGGACGGCATCGAAGTCGCGCGCCGCGTGAAGGGCAATCCCAACCTGCCCTTCATTCCGATCATCATGCAGACCGCGCTCGACGCGACCGAGAACAAGGTCGAAGGGCTCGAGGCAGGGGCAGATGATTACATCACGAAACCCATCGACTTCGCCGAGCTCAAAGCCCGGCTCAACTCCATGCTGCGCATCAAGCGCCTCCAGGAGGAGCTCGAGGAGCGCGAGCGACAGTTGCTCGAGGCGAACGAACGTCTGCGACACATGTCACAGACCGACGTGCTCACGGGGCTCGATAATAGACGGCATCTCGAGGAGCGCATCGACGAGATGTTCGAGCACGCCAAACGCCTGAGCGAGCCGTTCTCCTGTGTGATGGTGGATCTCGACCGCTTCAAGAGCGTGAACGACACGTACGGCCACCAGGCCGGCGACGCGGTGCTCAAGCAGCTGGCGCGGATCCTTCGCGCCGAGATTCGCGAGATCGACCGCGCCGGCCGGTATGGCGGCGAGGAGTTCATGCTGCTGTTGCCGGGCACGGTCCTGGACGCGGGTGTGACGTTCGCCGAAAGGGTGCGAAAACAGATCGAGACGCATACATTCACGTTCGACGGCGGCACCATTCAACGCACCGCGAGCTTCGGCGTGTCCGCCTGGCCACATCCGCGCATTCTCCACTGCGATGGGCTGGTGCGCGCCGCCGACGAAGCTCTGTACGTCGCCAAAGAGACGGGACGGAACCGGGTCGTGCGCTTCGACAGCGACGAATTCAACGAGCACCTCGCGGAAGACGATGGATCAGACAAATCCAAAGGCGACGTTGGAACAACCACCGCAGTCGCTGAGCCCGGAGCTGGACACTAGAGACGACGACGTCGCCCGGCTGCGCGCTCGGGTGGCCGAGCTGCAGCGCGAGCGCGACCATCTCGTTGCGATCGTCGACATCCTCCAGGAAATCTCCGCGTCGCTCCACTTCGTGGACATCCTGCAGGCGATCGCCCGCAAGCTCGGCGACGCCTTTGGTCTCGACCGGTGCGCGATCTTCCTGTCGGGCGAGCAGAACGAGGTGCGTCTCGTCGCCAGCTACGAGGATCCGACGATTCGCAATCTCGTCGTCGACCTCAATCGCTACCCGGAGTTGAAAAAGGCGTTCGACTCGGGCGAGACGGTGTTCATTCCCGACGCGGCCAACGACCCCACGCTCAAGAGCATCAAGGCCACGCTCGACACGCGGAACGTGCGGTCGATCGTCGTCGTGCCGATCCAATGGCAGTCCACCGTGATCGGCGCGATCTTCCTCCGCACGGACCGCGACGCCGAGCCCTTCTCCGACGCGGACGTGCGCTTCTGCCAGGTCGTGGCGTCGCTCACGGCGAAGGCGCTCCGCAACGCACACCGCTTCGAGGCGCTGCTGCGCGATCAGAAGGACGCGACCACCGGCCAGCGTCGCTCCGATCTCCAGCGCGTCGCGCTGATCGCGTTCGTGCGCCGTCTCCTTGACCGCTACACGAAGACGGACGACCACGTGTGGGCCGAGACGCTGCTTCCCAAAGCGTCCGACGAGGAGCTCGAGCGGCTCGTGACCGTGGCGATGCAAGTCATCGATGAAGAAGCCAAAGGATGAGCTGAGCGCCCGGGCTGCCACGCTCCGCGAGCAGCTCGAGACCGCGTCACACAACTACCACGTGCTCGACCGGCCGACGATCTCGGACGCCGAGTACGACAGGCTCTATCGCGAGCTGCTCACGCTGGAAGCGGAGAATCCCACGCTCCGCACCGCCGACTCGCCCACGCAGCGCGTGGGCGCTGAGCCGGCGAGCACTCTCGCCAAGCACACCCACCTCGTGCCGATGCTGTCGCTCGGCAACGCCTTCAACGAGGAGGAGCTCGCGGCATGGGAAGAGCGCGCCGTGCGTCTCGCCGGCGAGGAGGTGCGCGCGTCGGGCTACACGTGCGAGCTGAAGATCGACGGCGCAGCAATCAGTCTCACCTACCGCGACGGCGTGCTCGTCGAAGGCACGACGCGCGGCAACGGTACAATTGGCGAGAGCGTCACGACGAATCTGCGGACGCTGCGCGACATTCCGCTGCGGCTGCGCGGCAAGAAACATCCGCCGGTGATGGAGATTCGCGGCGAGGTGTACATGCCGTTCAGCGGCTTCGAGCGGATGAACGAGGAACGCGTCGCGGCGGGCGAGCCGGTGTTCGCCAACCCGCGCAACGCATCCGCGGGCGCGCTGCGCCAGCTCGATCCGAAGATCACCGCCACGCGGCCGCTGCGCTTTTTCGGCTACGCGATGGCGCTACCGAACGGCGAGGCGCCGCCGGCCGCGAAGCAGAGCGACCTGCTCGAGCTGCTGATCTCGTGGGGAATTCCCGTGGCGCCGCATCACCGCGTGGCGCCCACGCTCGCCGAGGTGCATGCGTGGGCCGCGGAGATCGAGCACAAGGTGCGCGGAACGCTCGACTTCGCGATCGACGGCGGCGTGGTGAAGGTGAACGCGCTACCGCTCTGGCGCGAGCTCGGCGTAGTCGGAGGACGGGAGCCGCGATACGCGATCGCGCGCAAATTCGCGCCCGACATTGCGGAAACGAAGCTGCTCGCGATCGAGACGAACGTCGGCCGGACGGGAACGATCAACCCGTACGCGGTGCTCGAGCCGGTGGAGATCGGCGGCACCACGGTGAAGCTGGCGACGCTGCACAACTTCGATCTCGTGGCGCGCAAGGATCTGCGCGTGGGCGACATCGTGCAGGTGAAGCGCGCCGGCGAGGTGATTCCCCAGATCATCGGCCCCGTGCCCGACCGGCGCGATCCGAAGCAACCGCCGAAAGCGTACAAGCCGCCGAAGAAGTGCCCCTCGTGCGGCAGCGAGCTCGTGGCGGGGCTCGATCTCGGGATGCTCTACTGCCCGAACTTCGAGTGTCCGGGGCGGCAGCTCGAGAGCCTGGTGCACTTCGCGTCGCGCGGTGCGATGGACATTCGAGGACTCTCATACGCTCGAATCGCGCAGCTCATGGACGAAGGCCTGGTGCACGACGCCGCCGACTTATATGCCATTGGGCCGGCACAACTCGTCGAGCTGGACCGCCTCGCGGAAAAGAGCGCCGAACAGCTCGTGGCGGCGATTCAGGAATCCAAGGCGCAGCCGCTGTCCCGGCTGTTGTTCGCCCTCGGCATCGACCACGTCGGCGAGACTGTCGCGAAACAGATCTCGAAACATTTCGGCACCATGGACGCGATCGCGTCGGCGACAGTGGACGACGTGCTCGCCGTACATGGCATCGGCGACAAGATCGCCGAGTCGCTCGTGGCGTGGTTCTCGAACAAGAAAGCCCGAAAGTTGATCGAACGGCTGGAGAAGCACGGCCTCACACTCGAAGAGCCGCAGACACAGACCGGTGACGCACTGAAGGGGTTGACGGTCGTGATCACGGGCACGTTGCCCACGCTGTCGCGCGACGAGGCATCGGGACTCGTGGAATCGAGCGGCGGCCGCGTGGCGAGCAGCGTGTCGAAAAAGACGAGCTTCGTCGTTGTGGGCGAGGACGCCGGCAGCAAATTGGAGAAGGCACGCACCCTCGGCGTCGAAACGATCGACGAAGCCGAGTTCTTACGTCGCGCGCGCGGATAACCCAGGAGATCTCGATGTCACCGTCGGTCGACTTGCCGGAAAGTGCGCTCGTTGCGATGCCGCGCGATTCGCTGCTCGCTCTGCGGGCGGCGCTGTTCCGTGAGCTCGGGCCCAACGCGGCGGCGCTGCTGCAGGAAGCGGGATACGCCGGCGGCGCGGCGCTGTTCGACGCGTTCGGCCGA
Source organism: Gemmatimonadota bacterium (assembly GCA_028287235.1). GTDB lineage: Bacteria > Gemmatimonadota > Gemmatimonadetes > Gemmatimonadales > Gemmatimonadaceae > JAQBQB01. Next base: position 99,095 of record JAQBQB010000012.1, read on the forward strand.
TGGCTCGAGGCGCGAGGCGCGTCGTCGCCGGAGTCGCTCGCCGCCGCGGAGTTCGGCGTGCGCGCGGCGGAGTTCTTTCGCGACACCGGGTGGGGCTCGATCGAGCTCGGCGCGCTCGAGACGGTAGCGACGATCGATTCCACGGATTGGGCGGAGAGCGATCCGTCGTTTCCGTTGGATTTTCCCGGATGCTACTACACGGCCGGAGTGCTGACCGATTTTTTCGGGCGGTTGGCGGGAGAGCCGCTGGCCGTCATGGAAGTGGAATGCCGCTCGATGGGCGGCGATCGCTGCAGGTTTCTCGTGGGCAGCGCGGAGACGATGCAGCGGGTGTACGACTCCATGGGACAAGGCGAGGCGTACGAGCACGCGGTTGCTGCCGGGTAGGTCATCCCGAGCGACTGAAGCGTGTCGAGGGATGACAAGCTTCAGCGATCGGCCTTCAGCGGTCAGCCTTCAGCGCGTCGGCGTAGAGTGGATTCGGTAGCAATTCACCGTCGACCAGCACCTCGCGATCCCACGGTAGAACGATGGTGCTCTCCGTCGCCAAGGCGTGGAAGTCCGGGATGTACGAGCCGGTCTGGAATGCGACCGCGGTACGGACTTCCGCGGCGCCGGCGTTGACCATCGCCGCGACCGCGAGGCGCATCGTGTCGCCGGTGTCGCACGTTTCGTCGACGATCAGCACGCGTTTGCCGCGAACCGATGGCGGCGCGGCGCTCAAGACCGCGGGTGACTCGCGGACGGTCTCGGCGCCGAAGCGGCGGCTCACGACCATCGAATGGAATTCGCGTCCGAGGATCGCCGCGATCACCGCGCCGGGTACGACGCCGGCGGTCGCGATGCCGATCACCATCTCGGGGTCGAAGTCGCGGGCCACCTTGAGCGCCAAGCCGCGGGAGAGCTCGCCGAACAGCGGCCATTCGACCTCGAATACGCCCTTCGAATGCTCGACAGTCGTGCGGCGCGGTGACATGCCGTAAGCTATCCGTCGCCGGAGAGGCGTGGAAGCATGTTTCGTTGGGAAAACCGGGTCGTTTTCAGAGGGAGACGTGGTTGCTCCCATTAGTTTGATCGCATAGCTTTGCCGGCAAGCCAAGTCGTTCCTCCGGCTAGCCTTCGAAGGCTGATTCGTCGTCCTCAACACCTCTCGAGTCGCATGTCCTGGTGGAGTCGCCTGACCGGCGGGAAGTCTGATGGCGGCCCCAAGCCCCAGCGCCTGGATTATTTGAGCGAGGCCATGGCATTGGAGCGTCAGGGGGACTACGACGCTGCGCTGACGTCGTATCGCCTCGCGTTGCGCGATCGCCCGAACGACACGAAGATTCTGCAAAACATGGCGATCGCGTTCACGAAGACGAGCCGTCCGGAAGAGGCGATTCGCGCCTACAAGAGCGCGCTCGACGCGGATCCGGATCTTTCGGGCGCGCACTACGGCCTGGCATTCCTCCTGATGAAGCGCGGCGACCGGCCGGGCGCCGAGGAGCATCTCGAAGCGTTCCTCGCCAAGCCGCCGGCAGGAGCGGAATCGGAACGATGGGTGCGGCACGCCGAAGATACGCTCGACAAGCTGCGTAGCGGCGGCGCGATCTCCGACGGGACCGAGCAATAGCGTGGGACAGGTCCTCGCGATCGTTAGCCAAAAGGGCGGCGTCGGGAAGACCACGACTGCGATCAACCTCGCGGCCGCGCTCGCTCGGCGGGGCAATAAGATCCTGCTCATCGATACCGACCCCCAAGGCTCGGTTCGCTTCGGGCTTGGACTGAGCGGGGCGGCCACGCGCGTTGGACTGTCCGATTACCTGGCCGGCACGCACCAGATGAACGAGGTGGTGCGCACGACGAGCCTGCCGTGGCTGCGCGTCGTGTCGGCGGGGAGCGTGAGCGAGAGCGTGACGCACGATCGGTACATGCGCGACCTGTCCGAATCGTCGCGAACCGCCGAGCTGTTCGAGCGCGCCCGCCATCGCGGCTACACCGTGGTCGTCGACACGCCGCCCGGCTTGGGACCGGTGGTGCACCGCGTGCTCGCCTGCAGCCAGCACGTGCTCGTGCCGCTCCAGTGCGAGCCGCTGGCGCTCCAAACGACGACGCAGATCCTTCGAGGCATTCGCGCCGCGCTCACGACGAATCCGGGGCTCGTGCTCGAGGGAATTTTGCTCACGATGGTGGAGCCTGGAAATCCCGCGTCCGAGCGCGTGGCCAAGTATGTGCGGGAACAGCTGCCGCACGGACTGGTACTGGATATGTCGGTGCCGCGCACCGCCGCCTCGATCGACGCGTTCGCCGCGGGGCAGCCCGTCGTGCTTCGGGCGCCCGACGATCCGGCGGCGCAGGCCTATCGCGCGTTGGCTGAACATCTCGCCGGACGGCTCGGGTGAACTCTCGCATTACCAGTTGGCTGATCGGAATCGCGGCCGCGGCCGCGGTCGCGTGCATCGACATGTCGGCGCCGAACGGACCAGCGTCCATCTCGGTCCTGCTTCTTCCGTCGCCTGGCGTGGTGCTGGGCGACGTCATGCGCGACAGCAACGGCGTGCCCGCTCCGGTGGGGCTCGCGGCGTACAACGCAACCGGCGGAATACTGAGCGGGCTGAAGGCAGACTTCTTCATCACCGACTCGCTGCGGTTCGCGCACCTCGATCCGAACTTGATCCTCGTCGGCGACAGTCTCGGCACGGCGCACGTCATTGGGCAGATCGGCTCGCTGCAAACGCCGGTGGCTAACGTGCCGGTCACGCTGGCGCCGGCGAAGTTTACGGCGACGGGAACCATCGACACGCTCCGTGCACCGCTCAGCGCCGACTCGGCGACGGCCATCGGCGGCATGCCGCTCGGCGCGTTGCTGCAGAGCGCGACAAACACCGGAGTGGCGGGCTTCGTCGTCAAGTACGCGATTACGTACGCGCCGGCGACGAAGGCCGGGTCGACGGGGGTGGCAGTCTATCTCGCGGGAGACGACGGTAAGATCGCGCTCCGCGACACGACGGACGCAAGCGGCGCGGTGACTCGCAGGCTTACCGTCAACTCGTCGTTCCTGGCCGACGCGGATCTGCTTGCGGGGCGCAAGACCGACAGCGCCGTGGTGCTAGCGACCACGTCGTACAAGGGCGTTCCAATTCCCAATAGCCCGCTGAGATTCGTAGTTCCGATCAAAGTGACACTTCTCCCATGATGTAAGCCGGTCGAGCTCTTCAACGAGGACGCCGATGATTGTCACGGGAGGACCGCGAAACGCGGCACCGGGAACGCTGAACCAGCTGTTCTTCGACGCAGTCTCGACGTACAACAAGCCCGACGCGCTCCAGGTCAAGCGGAACGGGCGGTACGAGCCGCTCTCCCACGCCACCGTGGAAGCGCGCGTACGTCGCACGGCGCTCGGACTCGAGGAGCTCGGCGTTCGCTCCGGCGACCGCGTGGCGATTCTCTCCGAGAACCGGCCCGAGTGGGCGATCGCCGATTTCGCCTGCTTACAGCTCGGCGTGACCGACGTGCCGATCTATCCGAACCTGCCGAGCGACCAGATCGCGTACGTTCTGCGCGATTCGGGCGCGGTGGCGATCTTCGTGTCGAACGCCGAGCAGGCGGCCAAGGTCGCGTCGATCCGCGGTGAGTGTCCCACGTTGCGCCACGTGATCACCTTCGCCGACTCGGCGGCGGGCGCCGATCTCACCTTCTCGTCGCTCGAGACGTCGGGTGCGGCGGTGGACACCGACGCGCGCCGCGGCGTGCTGCGCGACCGCGCCGTGGGCGTGCGGCCCGACGATATCGCCACGCTGATTTACACGTCCGGCACCACGGGCGAGCCCAAGGGCGTGATGCTCACCCACGACAACATCTACTCGAACGTGGCGGCGTCGCGCACGGCGGTGCCGTTCGAGGGCAACGATACTTGCCTGAGCTTCTTGCCGCTGTCGCACATCTTCGAGCGGATGGCCGGCCACTATCTGATGTTCGCGACGGGCACGAGCATCGCCTACGCCGAGTCGGTCGACGCGGTGCCGCTCAACCTCACCGAGGTGCGGCCGACACTGGTGTTGTCGGTGCCGCGGTTGTACGAGAAGATGTACGCGCGGGTACTGGAATCGGCGCTGTCGGGCGGCGGCGTGAAGAAGCAAATCTTTTTCTGGGCTCGCCGCGTGGCCGATCGCTGGGCCGACGTGAAGCTCGCGGGCGGAACGCCAACGGGGCTGCTCGCGCTGCAATACAGAATCGCCCAGAAATTAGTGTTCTCGAAACTCCAGGCGCGCACCGGCGGCCGGCTGCGCTATTTCGTGTCGGGCGGCGCGCCGCTGGCGCCGGAGATCAACAAGTTCTTTTACGCCGCCGGACTGGTCATTCTCGAGGGATACGGCCTCACGGAAACGTCGCCCGTCATCGCGGTGAACACGCCGGCGAACTTCCGTCTCGGCACGGTGGGCAAGCCGATCGCGGGCGTCGAGGTCACGATCGCCGCGGACGGCGAGATCCTGACGCGCGGACCGCACGTGATGAAAGGCTACTACAACAAACCCACCGCCACGGCTGAAGCGATCGACAGCGAAGGCTGGTTCCACACCGGCGACATCGGCGAGCTGCGCGACGGCTTTCTGGCGATCACCGATCGCAAGAAGGACATCATCGTGACGGCCGGCGGCAAGAACATCGCCCCGCAGCCGATCGAGAACAAAATCAAGACGAACAAGTTCGTCAGTCAGGCCGTGATGATCGGCGACAAGCGCAAGTTCCCCGTCGTGCTGGTCGTGCCGAACTGGGACTCGCTCGAGAAGTGGGCGAAGGCGCAAAACATTCTCTCGACCGAGCGCGCGCAACTGCTCGCCATGCCCGCGATCCGCACGAAGATGGAGCAGGAAGTGCAGAGCGAGGTCGCCGACCTGGCGCGCTACGAGATGCCGAAGAAAGTCGCGCTGCTCGAGCACGACTTCTCGATCGAGCGGGGCGAGCTCACGCCCACGCTCAAGGTGAAGCGGCGTGTCGTCGACAAGACGTACAAGAAGGAGATCGACGACCTGTACGCGAGCGGCGAAGAGACGGACCTGGTGCCGGGACGCGGCCGCTAGCCATCCCGGCGCTTCAGTGCGATCGGGGCGCTGACGGTCACCTTGACGTCGAGGCGCGCCACCCACACCTCGTCATCGCGCGCGAGCTCGACCAGCCCATCGGGAATGGGCATCGAGACCGGACCGAGCATGCGGCCTTTCCCGCGCAGGCTTCTGAGCAGCGACTCGATCGTGGCCGCGTCGGCGGTCGCATCGACAGCCACGGCATCGACCGAGCCCTGCGCGAGCGGCGCGATGTCGGCGACGAGGAGCGAGACGCCGTCGCCGCTCACCATGCCGGCCGGCGCATTCAGCAACAGCAATTCGGCCGGAGACATACCGCGCACGAGCTGCGCGTGCGCGGCCCACGCGCCGTGCAGCACGGCGGTCATTCGGGCATCCGTGAGGTCGAGTGTCGCCGCGAGGCGCACGGCCTCCGCCTCGCTTGGCTGGACGGCAGCGGCCGCCGGTTGTCGCTCGACGAAGTAGACGACGCCGTCGCGAATGGGATATTCGGCGAGACAAGTCGGGCAGCCAAGCATGCCTGCGAGAATGTCGCGATCTTCGGCGCGCTCGATCGAGGCCACGAGCCACGTCTCTTCGTGCGGATTCACGCAGCGCAGAATGTCGACGAGTGGAACGAACATGCGTCGTTCTACGCGCGCGACAGGCGCAGCTCGTCGACGTTCACGTCGGCGGGCTGGGTGACGGCGTAGCGGACCGCGGCCGCGACGGCCGCGGGCGAGAGCATCTGTACGCGCGGCGTGAAGCCCGGGCGCATATCGGGATCGACCGCGTCCCAAAGCGCCGTATCCACCGGACCGGGAGACACGAGCGTGGTGCGAATGCCGCTGCCGCGCAGCTCGCCGCGCAACACTTCGTGCAGCGCGCGCAGGCCGAACTTGCTCGCGGCATAGGCGCCGTTCTCGGGAAAGGTCGCGCGATCGGCGATCGAGCCGATCATCACGATGTGGCCGCTGCGCCGCGCGCGCATGGCGCCGAGGAATGCGTGCACGAGCAGAAAGGGCGCGACGAGGTTCACGTCGAGCGCGGCGCGGAAGTCGCGCGGGTCGGTGGTGTCGACCGTCGCGAGCTTGAACATGCCGGCGTTGTTGACGATGACATCCGGCGCGCCGTCGAACTCGTCGGTGAGGCGCTCGGCGAGCGCGGCGATCGCCGCCGGGTCGGCGACGTCGCAGGGATAGGGGAGCGCGCGTGCTCCGAGATCGGCCGCACGCGCGCGGAGCTCGTCGCTCGATCGCGCGAGCATCGCCACGCGCATGCCGTCGGCCACGAGTGCACGCGCCACCTCGAGCCCAATGCCGCGCGACGCCCCGCTCACCAGCGCCGTCCGCCCCGCGAGCGCGCTCATTTTCCGTCGTATTCCACGTAGTTGTTCGCCGTTTCCCAGAGCACCAGGCGCGTCAAGCGCGCGGGGGCGATGTGCGGCTCGAGCACGCGCCACATCGCGACGACGATGTTCTCGGTGGTCGGGATGGTGTCGCGCATGAAGTCGACCTCGAGATTGAAGTTGCGATGGTCGGCTTTGCTGACGACTTCGCGCTCCACGATCTCCTTCAGCTTGCTGAGGTCGATCACGTAGCCCGTGCGCGGATCGATGGAGCCGGTCACGGACACGTCGAGCGTGTAGTTATGGCCGTGCCAGTTGGGATTGTTGCACTTGCCGAAAATGGCCTGGTTTTCTTCGTCGGAGAGCGCCGGGTTGTGCACGCGGTGCGCGGCATTGAACATCATCCGACGCGTGATCGTGACCTGTGGCATGTCGCTCCCTCCGTTGGATCGAACAAAAGAACGAGCCCCGTGGTGTGACCCACGGGGCTCGAAGACTCGGTTCGGAGAGGTTTACTGAAGCCCGGTCGAATGTGTGAGGTCCTCACCATCAACCTGCCGCCTTCCCCCGCACTGGGGGCATGACGTCGGTGATAGATTGTCGAACCAACCCGAAGGACTTATCGGCTCAAAAACGAATTCTCCGTCCCGACTGTTGCTTCTGGCTCGTGGAAAAGCAAGTTAGATACCAACGTACGACAGGTCAATAAATGGATCTCGGCATTCTGATTGGTCTCGCGCTCATCGTCATCTGGGGCATCGGCGCACTCGCGTTCGACGGACCCGGATGGATTCATCTCCTGCTCACCGTGGGCGTGTTCGTCGTGATCTGGCGCATCGTCGTCACCGGCGACCGGCGGCATCCGGAAGCGAAATAATCGCGCCGTCCCGAGCATTCGCGTCATCCCGAGTATTCGCGTCATCCTGAGCATTCGTGTCATCCTGAGCATTCGTGTCATCCTGAGCGAAGCGAAGGATCGCCTTCCGTAACACCAAGATCCTCCACTCGCCTCGCGCTCTCAGAACGACAACCAGACCATTGCCGCGATGCCCCACGCGAGCGTGAGCAACGTGACGGGAACGCCGGCCTTGAGATAGTCGACGAAGCGCAGCTGCTCTCCGCGCGATTCCGCGCGCTCGGCCACGATGAGGTTCGCCATGGAGCCGAGCAGCGTCAGATTGCCGGCGAAGGTCGAGCTCATCGCCATGATCAGCCAGATGAACTCCGGCTTGGCGACCTTCGGCACCACGGGCAGCCAGAGGATCACCGCCGGCACGTTGGAGATGAGATTCGAGAGCGCCACCATGGCGGCCGACGTCACGACAGCATCGTGCAACGGCGCGCCGTGCAGCTGCGCACCGGCGGCCGACGTCAACGACGTGACGAGCGGGAGGTCGCGCGCGCCGCGCATGACGACGAACAGCGCCGCGAAGAACACGAGCAGCGGCCATTCCACTTTCTCGAACGCAGCCGCCGGATCGCGCTGCGCGACGACCGCCAGCACCGCCGCGGCGGTGATCGCGACGAGTGGCAGCGACAGCCCGGCGAGCCAGGCAACGAGTGCGCCGGCGAACACGATCAGCGAACGAATCACGAGCATCCGATCGAACGGCGCATCGAGAATCTGCGCTTGCTCCGGCAGCTCGGTCGCGAGCTCACGCCGATAGAGCATGGACAGCACGCCGAAGACGATCGCGAGGCCGCCGAGCGAGGGCAGTGCGAGCGAAGCGACGAACCGGGCGAAGTGAATGCCGCTCGCCACCCCGATGAGCATGTTCTGCGGGTTGCCGGTCGGCGTCATGGCGCTGCCGACGTTGGACGCCAGCGCGATCGCCACGAGGAACGGCAACGCCCTGAGGCGCAGCGGCCGCAGCACCGCGATCAGCAGCGGCGTGAGGACGAGGCAGACGGTATCGTTGACGAAGAAGGCCGAGAGCAGCCCGCTCGCGAGCACCACGGCGCCGAGCAGGGCTCGCGGGGACCGCGCCCGGGCGACGATGCGCCGCGCCGCCCACTCGAAGAACCCACCGACTTCGAGGAAGCCGGTAATTAGTAGCACTCCGAACAAAAATACCAGCACGTCGAGATCGATCGCCGCGTACGCGTCGCGCAACGGCAGCTGTCCAATCGTGACCATCGCCACCGCGCCGACCAATGCGGCGGCGGGACGGTTGAGTCGAACGAACGGAACGCGCGGAACGGCGATGAGCAGGTACGTGACGACCAGGATCGCCAGGCGCGCCGCGATCACTCGCCGCCGTTACGGCTCATGGGTCATGGACCGTAGCGACGCTCTGCCGGAGGAGCGACGCGACCCGGAAGTCGATCATCTGCCCGGGGGCGACGTTCAGCGCCGGCGACCGCGCCTGGCCCGAGCCGCCAATCGGCGTGGCGGTCACGATGATGCCGCCGCCGTTGCCGATCGACCAGTTGACGGTGAAGTCGCCGGTGCTGTTGCCGGACACCTGCCCGAGCCGCCGCGTGGTGCCCCCGGCAACGACGGCGATGTTCATGTCGAGAAAATTCTCATTCTTGACGTGAATCGGAATTGGACCCGGGCGCGGATCGAAGTCGTCGTTTGGCTGGTTACCGTGCGAGCACGCCGCGAGCGCTCCGCATATGGCCGCGAAGGCCACTCCGCGCATTCGCCGCCGCATGCGGGCGCCGAATTGAGTGTGGTGCATCATGGCAGAAGTTTCCGGTCGCAACTTGGGGTGGCTGAAGGCAGCGGTCGGAACCGCCTCCAGAGGGAATTGCGAAGATAGTGCCGGGGTTCCCGCGGCGTCAGATTTCCCAATTGGACAGCACGACCCCGGCCTCCGGCCGCCGCTCCCCATAGCCATTGAGGGCCATCCGGAGGTCGGTCCACCGCACATGCCCGCCCAGCGCCATCACGCGCTGGTAGGTGCTGAGGTACTCGCCCTGCAGGCGCATCGCCACCCGGCGGGTGCCGTTCCGCCGCGCGAAATCGGAGACCGCGCGCACGACGTCGACGAAGCGCAGCTCGTCCTCTACCACCAGCTTGAGCACGCGGAGCTCCTCGCGCGCGCGCCCTTCGACGAGCGGCGCCGTGTGCGCCAGCGCGAAACCGACGATGCGATCGTGATCGTGCAGCAAGATCGTATCGCCCACCGCCAGCTCCTGCGTCAGGTTGATCTCGCGCGAGTAGTCGTAGCCCGGCGCCAATCGTTCCGTGAGCGCATGGCATTCCGCGACGGCATCCGCGCGGGCCTGCGGCGACAGCCGGCCGATCGCCTGCGCGGGCGCGTCGCCGTACGCCGCGTCGAGCGTCGCGGTGATCGTGAGCCGGCCGGGGAGAAAGCCGAGCCGGGAGTAGAAGCCGATGTTGTCCATCGTGCGCGGCATCGTCTCGAGGCCGATGACCGTCGACCCCTGCGACTTGAGCCACTCCACGCCACGCGTGACGACGTCCTTCCCGGTACCGCTCCCCTGAAACTCCGTGCGCACAGCGAGCGGTCCCATCCATCCTTCGGTGCCCGAGCGATGGACCATGTTGAAGGCGACGATGTGCCCGCGCTCATCGCGCCAGAGCATGGCTCCTTCATCGGCGTCCTCGATGGCGTAGCGCCAGATGGCCGGGTTGAGAAAGGGCACGCGGACGCCGACCATTCCGTCGCGGCGGTACCGCTCCGTGAACGCGTCGCTGAACACCTGATTCAGCTCGCCGATGTCGTCGAGCCGCGCCCGATGCGGGCCGTCGATAGGGTGCGAGCGCCAGGAGCGGGACGTGGCCATCAGTCCGCGGCCCCGGCTTGCATGCCGAGCTCGCCGCTCGCGGGCGGCGATTCCGTCTCGATGCGCGACGTGCCCGATTCCTCGTCATAGCGAACCGTGACGACGCGGTCGAGCCCTTCGCGAACGGAATCGATGTGCGTGATGAGAATCACCTGCTCGAACCGATCCTGTAGCCGGCGCAACAGATCCACGACGTTGTGACGCCGCGTGTCGTCGAGCGAGCCGAAGACCTCGTCGAGAATCAACAGGGAGAAAGCCTGGCCGGCGCGTTCAGCGATCATCTCTGAGATTGCTAGGCGGAGGACCAAGTTCGCTAGGTCCTCTTCGCCGCCCGAGATGACTGGCTTGGGAATCGCGTCCTCGAGCACGATGATGTTGTACTGGTCATCCAGCTCGATCTCGGAGTACCGCCCGTCGGTGAGCTCACGAATGTAGCGGCTCGCCAGCTCGGAGATCTCGGGGCGAAGCGCCTGGTTCAGATCCGTTCGCAAATCCGAAAATGCGCGATCCAGCTCGTCGTGCAGGCGGCGCTCCCGAACGAGCTCACCCAAGTGCGCCTCGTTCTTCGCGAGGTCGGCGCGCGCCTGGTCGGCCGCGTCGAGCGCGGCGCGCGCGGCGGCGCGCTCGGAGTTGGCGGCGACGGCCGACAGCTCCGCCGCGCGGAGCTCGGCGGCCGAGAGCTCGTACCGCTCGCGCATGTCGCCGAACGTCTCCTCGGAGAACTGGAGGCTCTCCCACTTCACCGTGAGCTCGGCGAGGCGCATGTCGACGTCGCCCATGCCGGCGACCGCACGCGCGCGCTCCGCAGACAGCTGCGGCTCGCGCTCGAGCTGCGTCGTGAGCCGGGCCGCGCGCACCGACGCTGGAGTCAAGCGCTCGACGAGGCGGCGCACCTCGCCGTGCCGCACGGCGTCGTAGCTCACGGAAATCGTCGCGAGCTCGCGCGCCACTGCGGCGTGCCGCTCGTCTTTCGATGCGACGTCGCGCGTGAGCGTGGCGAGCTCCTGCACCGCCGCCTGCACCTTCGCCAAACGACGCTCGAGTTTTCCGACGTTGTCGAACAACGATCTCCGCCGCTCGTCGAGGGCCGTGACCTCCGGCGGCGTTTCGGCGAGCTGCTCGATGCGCGCGCGAAAGTACCGGCCGTCCACGGTGATCGACTCGATCTGGGCGTCGAGCACCTCGAGCACGTTTCGAAAGTGCGACTCGAGCGGGCGGGCGCAGATCGGACAAATTCCGCCCTCGCCGAGCTCCACGATCTGTTCGCGCTGGGCCTCCACGTCGCGCAGCTGGTCGAGCAGCGCCTGGCGCTTCGTCTCGGCCTCCTGCCTGTCGCGGACCCAGTCGGTCTGCGCCGACTCGAACATGCGCTGCACCTGCTCCATCTCGGTGCGCGATTGCGACAGCGCCTCGGCCGCCTCGGCCTCGAGCGCGGGAGCGCTCTCGATCTTCGCGCGTCGCTCGCGGAGGCGCGCCAGCTCCTCGTCGAGCGATTTGAGTGTCTCGCTCAACGTGCGGCGCCGGCCCTCTTCGTTGCAGGCGCGGTCCAGGCGAAACAGCTCCGCCTGCACGTCGGAAAAGGGCACGAGGTCGACGAGGAGCCGCTCGAGCTCCTCGCGCGCGGCCGCGATGTCCGCCAGGTCGCGATCGATGCGCGCCGCGTCGCGCTCCAACGACGCGCGCTCCCCCTCGCCGACGCGGATCTCCGCGACCAGCGCCTGCAACGCATCGCGCTCGCGCTGCATGGCCTCCCACCTCGGCGTGACGCCGTCCATGGCGCCGCGCGCGGTCGCCCGGCGCGCCTCGGCCGCGTCGGCACGCGTCGTCGCCACGCTCACCCGAAGCTCGGCTTCAGCGAGCGCTCGATTGACCGTTTCCGGATCGGGCATGCCGGAGCGCAATCCGCTCGCTTCGGCCACGATCGCGTTGCGCCGGTCGCGGATCAGCTTCTGCGCCGTACGCAAACGCTCATAGCCCAACACGCGGGAGAGAAACTGCGCGCGCTCCGCCGGTCCCATGGCGGCCATGACGCTCAGCTCCTTCTGGCCCGTGAAGTACGTGTTGAAGAACTCGTCGTGGCTCATGCCGAGCCGGCGCCGGAGCATGTCCGTGACACCGGTGATCGACGTCGCGATCGGTGCTGTCGCGCCGTCGAGATACAGCTCCGCGTTGGTCAAGCCGCGCGACACGAGGTAGCGATGGCCGCCGAGCTCGAAGTCGAGCTCGACTTTAACCGACGCCCGCGCCGGCGCGCGGAAGGAGCGAATCGAGTCGCGCGTTCCGCGCGCCGCCGGGTTGCCGTACAGCGCCCACGCGATCGCCTCGAGGATCGTGGACTTGCCGGAGCCGTTCGGGCCGATGATGCCCGTGATGCCCGGCTCGAAGTCGATCCGGGTATCGATGTGCTGCCGGAAGTTGCAGAGATGCAGGCTGTTGAGCCGCATCAGACCTCGAGCACGGCCGAGGGCGCGACGTTCAGTGTCTGCGCCTCATCTAGGTACGCCATGGCGCGCGCGACGAGCGCGGCGCGGTCGACGTCGGCGTCGAGCGGACGCGTGAGGAGCTTCTCGCGCACGACTTCGTTGAGCGACGGGCGCCGGCCCGGTGCGCCGGTGGCGTGCAGCCGGAGCGCCTCCGGCGCGCGGAAGTCGAGCTGGAAGTTGAGCGCCCGCCGCTTGTACTCCCGAATCGCCTTGTGATCGAGCTCGCGCGGAAGGTGGCGCGGCACGTCGCGGACGAGCAGCCGGATGATCTTGTCGTCGATGCCGCCGGCACAGGCCTCCACCGCAGATCGGATCCGCTCGTCGATCTCGGCCACCGTGAGCCCGCGCGCGACGACCGGAGGCAGGTCGATCAGCGCGCGCGACGCGGGCAGCGGATGGAAGGTGTGCGCGCCCGTGGCGAGGTCGCGCTCGATGAGCCCCTTGCCGGCGAGCGTCGCGACGCGCTCCTCATGCAGCTCGCCCCACGTGTTCGCGCTCGTGTAGTCGATCGAACCCGAGTAGAACGCGTTCGGCGCGACTTCCCGGTAGACGTGATAATGGCCGAGCGCAACGTAATCCCACCGCGACGCGCCGAGCTCTTCATGAGAAATCTCTAATGCCGCGCGCTCCGACGCGGCGATGTTGGCCGGGAGGACGCCTTCCACCTCGCCGTGGATCACCATGACGTTCAGCCGCGCATTCGGATCGGGCTGGAGCTTCGGCCGGCCGCCGTGAACGTCGGGTACGGCAAGCACGGACAGGTCCCATTTCGGGAAATTGATCAGTCGCGCCTCTCGATCGACGACGTGCAACCCGAGCTGCGCGAAGAGCTGCAGGATGCCGCCCGTCTCCGTGGAGCGCGGCGTGTCGTGGTTGCCGGCGACGAGCACGATCTCGGTGTTCGGCAACGCGCGCACCAGCCGCGCGAACTGCATGAACGCATGCAGGATCGCCTGGTTCGTCGGCCGTACGCTGTGGAACACGTCGCCGGCGATGACGACCAATTCCGGCGCGAGCGCGATCACACGGTCGATGGACGTGCGAAAGGTCGTGGCGACGTCCGCTTCCCGTTGATTGACACCCCCGGGAGTGAGCCGCTGGTACTGCCGGTAGCCGAGGTGAAGATCGGAAAGGTGGACCAGGCGCATGCGGCGAAGTGAGCGTCGTTGTAATCTAACGCCGCGACCGCCCCTAACGGCGGTCGGCGGTCCGCATGTGCTGTGTGATCCGCATCTGCATGTGCATCGACAGGAACCCCGTGGCCGCCGGCGGCGTGGTCATCGAGCTCACGACGATGCTGAACCACGATTCGGTGAGCCACCCGCGCTTCTGATCGACGAGCATGGTGCCGGTGACGAGCCCTTTCTCGAGCACCGTACCAGACGCCGCGCCGGGGCCGGTGGCCGGCTGCATCTCGCCGCGCATCGAGACGAATGCCCAGTCGCCGCCGTGGGTGAGCGAATCGAAGCGAAACGTCACATGCAGCTTGCCCGACAGCTGCGCTCCGAACTGCGCCCCGGTGGGAAGCGGCATCTCGCGAATCCAGCTCTCACCAACGGTGATCGGACCCTTGGGAAAGGCCGCCGGCATGAGGGAAACGACCTGAGCGATTTCGCGCGGCGCGCCGTCGCCCGACTGGTTCATGCCCACGGAGCCGTCGGGAGAGACGCGAAAGCGAACGCGCTGTCCGCGCATCTGCGCCTCGGCGGCGTGCGCCGCGGCGCGCGCGTGCTCGTCTGACGTGGCGAGGATGACCGAATCGGTCACGGCGAGCAGCGTCGTTCCCCCGCCCTTGTCGGCGCTCGCTTCCACGATCGCGCGCGAGAACATCTTCATGCTGCTCATGACCATGGCGCTTGCTTCGCCATTGGTCGTGCGCCGCAGCCCCGTCATCTCGCTCTGCTGGTCGAGCCGCGTGCGCAGTGTGTCGCCGACGTGCGGCTTGATCTGCAGCGTGACCGCCTGTCCCCAAAGCCGCCCCGCGACGAGGATCGACATGCCCAGCGCTCCGCGGAGCCGGCGCGAGCCCATACGACTCAGAATCCGTACGGATCGTCGCCCGGCGCCGAGCGGACGGGAGTCGGAGGCGCGACGCGAGCCGCCGCTTGGGCGGCGACAACGGCGCGGAACTGCGCGAGGAAAAATTTCTTGACGTCCGCCGGCCGCTCGCGGAGCGTGGCGTTGCGCGCACGAATGATTTCGTCCTCGTCGCGAAGACCGACGACGTCCTGCACCCAGCCGAGCGTGATGGAGGGATCGAGCGTCCGCAGGCTTCGCAGGACAGCCGCTTCCAAGTCGATATCGACCGCTTGCGGATAGCGTTCGGCGCCGTCACGCCCGCGCATGATCGCGGGTCGCGGAAAGCGCACGAAGATCGGCTGTGTGAAGTGCGGATGCCGTACCATCAACTGTCCTTTCTCCAACGTCGCCAGTTTCGTCTTCACCGCGGGACTGAGCACGGCGTATCCCGGCGTCGCCAGCTCGTCCGCGTCCATGCGTCCATACAGCGCGGTGCCGGAATTTCCGACGACCCGGCGGTGGACCTGCGAGCGAAACTGCTGCGCGCTGAACAGCACCAGTCCCAGGTACCGCCCACGCTCGGCGAGGTCGAGAAGCATTTTTCGTACGTACGTGTCCTGCCCGTCGCTCGGCGCATATTTGTTCAGCTCGTCGACGAACACGACGACGTGGTTGACTCCGAGATCTCGCTTCTCCAGATGCTCGCGCAGCTTGGTGACGACGCGCGCGAAGATCAGATCCTGCGCGTCCTCCTCGAGCGAGGCGACGTCGATTACGTACACCGTGCGGTCCTGAAAGCTCCCGAACGGGAGGTCGCTCACGGCTCCGTCGTCGGTCACGAGACCGGCGCACCGCGTCGAGATGTTCGAGAGCCGGTTCCGTACCTTGCGGATGGTGGCCACGTGATGCGTCCGCCACCCGTCGTTGTTCTTTCCCTCCATGGCGGAGAGCACGTCGCGGAACCACGTCTCGAGGTCGGCGAACGACCGGACGAGATAGTGTTTGTTCCCGAGCAGCTGCGGATCGTTGAAGTCGCGGTCGACGACACGCTCGCGGATGAAGTCGATCAGCGCGTCCGCCTTGGCGTCGACGTCGTCCTTGTTGAGCAGCACCTCGGCGTACTGCAATACTTCGCGCAGCCCCCACGTGAGCGACGAGACGTTGTGCAGCAGCGCGGGATTCGAGCGGAGTGTGTTCAGCGAGAAGCCGTCGGACTTGTACGGCGCGAAGTATTCCACTTTCTCGAATGGCCCGATGGGCACACCACACTTTTCATACAGTGCCTTGTCGGCGGCCTCGATCTCGCCCGGCTGATCGAGGAAGCAGAGGTCCGGCCCTTTCACGTTGAAGCAAACGGCGGCCACCGAACCTTTCTGCGCGGGAAAGTGCGTGAAGATCGACGACAGGATCCACTCGATTGCGCTCGTCTTCGTCGCGAGCCCCGAGACGCCGCTGATGTTGAGATGCGCCGCCTCGGGGCCGATGAGAAAATCCGCATCCAGATAGATCGCCGCGTCGGTGCCGCCGGCGCGGTACACGCCGATGGGAATTCCGGTGTTCGCGCCGTCGCGCAGATACCCGTCCATGCGCAACGCCACCGCGACGTCGGAATCCTCGGCGAGGAACACCTGGCCCATGGGTACGGGCTGGAGCGGCTCCTCGGGGATGTGGCGCAGCACGGCAGCGGTGTACAGCCGAATCTCCGCGCGCTCGGTCGCGGCGAACGACGCGCCGCCCGGCGTGCCGTCGTGTCCGAGCACGTCGTGCATCGGCGTCTGGAGGTCGGTGTAGCTGAACCCCTCGACGACGATGCCATACACCTCCGGAATCGCGCCGTTGACCGGATGCGCACCCTCGACGCGGACGATCGTGCCGATGCCCACCGGCGAGTCGAGCGAGGTCCAAAAATGGAACTCGTGCGGCGTATTCGGCTTGCGCTCGGTGGCGACGACACGACCGAGTGGAACGAGCGGAGATGCGGTTGGCAAAGAGTCAATCATCGGAGTGGCGAGTCGGGAGGTGGTAATATGCGCTAGGAGCGCCGTGCCGCCCGGACGGTTGGAAATGGTCTCGCCCAACCGGCGAAACAATTGCCTTTATTCGCAGTTCATTGCAGCTCATTTGCGCTTCAATGTGTTCCAACCTCAGCACGGCGCGACACTACATCACCGCCCGAAGGAACTCCTCACAGTCACGCACACCGTAGACCATCTTGTCCCAGCGTCCGTCGGGCAGCGACACGGGAGTCGCCTCGGCGAGGATCCAGCGCGAGACTTCGTCGGCGCGCTGCGTGATGTCGCCATCCGCCCCCTGTGGTGCCGCGACTTCCACACGCACGAGCCCCCACATCGGCTCGCGACCGCGCTGATCGCGAATCCGGAGGTACCAGCTGGCCACGCTCGTTCGCTTCGGCGAGGTCACGAGGAAGACGCTCGAGCGTTCGGCGACCTCCAGGGCGAGGATCGTGGCCAACGCGTCGCCGCTCGCGTAGAGCGTCCGATGGCTCTTGATCACTCCAACGACAGCCGAGGCGCGCGCGACGCCGTCCGAACTGCTGATTCCTCCGTCGATGAGCAAGGCACGTCCGTCGCGCGCGAGCCAATCGCGCGCCAACGCTTGTTCGGCGTTCTCGCGGTCCTGTTGCACGCGATGAACGGCCGTCTCGCGCAGCGCGAGCGGATGTTCCGTCCCACCCATCCCCCCTGTCGCATCGCTTTCGCTGGTGTCCGACAGCGGTAGGTCGACGCCGGCGAGCCGTTGCCACGTCGTCTCGGAGATACTGGGGCGCGACGCATACAGCCGATGTTCGACCGCGTGACTCCACGTGAACATCCGCTTGTCCCGTCGCTCGCGAATCACCGCGCCCACGGTACCGTGCACCACCGGAATTCCCCCGCGCAGATAGCGCGCGACTCGGCTCTTCTGCGTTCCATCGAGGAACGCCGCGAATCCGATTTCCGGAACACCCGTCACCGCACGCGCGCGCAACTCGGCGCCTTCGATGACCGTGGCGCTGATGAGCCGTGCCGGCTGCGTCCCCGGCGTCGACAGCTCGAGCGACGCTTCGCCCTCCACCGCGCGCGACTCCGGTAGCGCGAGAGCCAAGCGCCTCGCCACCGCCTCGAACGAGCTCTGGGTCATCACGACACTCGGCCGGCGAGCATGATCAGCGGCCACTCGATCCGTCTCGCTTCCTCCGCCTCGGGCCACACCGCGGCAAGCTCGCGCTCGAATTCCGCAACCGGATCGCTGCCGTGCTTCGCCACGTACCTCGTCGTCGCGGACCAGGTGCGCGTGTAACCGGCCAATTGCGCGCGAGTCCACCGGTCGGCGAGCGCGAACGACGGCGTGTCGAGCCGCACGAAGGGAAAGGGGATCGTTCGGTACTCTTCGTCGACGTATCGCCGCTCCGGCGGCCAGTAGGACTGCAGCGTGCCGTACATGAAGCTCGCCAGCAACGAGCCGACGTCGCCCTCCATGATCGGCGCCGCGTAGCTCCACGCGGCGATCGCCGCGCCGGGTGCGGCGACGCGGCGCACCTCGTCGTTGAAGCGCGCGTGGTCGAACCAGTGCAGCGCCTGCGCCACGGTGACGAGATCGACCGACGCCGGCTCCAGCGGAGTCGATTCGGCTGGCGTCACCAGCCAACGAATCTTCGGATGCGCGGGCGCCTGCTCGATCTGC
Organism: Gemmatimonadota bacterium; assembly: GCA_028287235.1. Classification (GTDB taxonomy): domain Bacteria; phylum Gemmatimonadota; class Gemmatimonadetes; order Gemmatimonadales; family Gemmatimonadaceae; genus JAQBQB01. The sequence continues at coordinate 117,427 of JAQBQB010000012.1, forward strand.
TGGGCGCTGACGTCCGTTCCCACTACCTCGTCGAAGAACTCCGCGAGCTCGACCGTCGCCTGCCCGGTGCCCGCGCCGCAATCCCACGCCCTGCCGTGGCGCGGCGCGATCGAGGCGACGAATTCGAACAGTGCATGGGGATAGCGAGGCCGAAACGCCGCGTAGCTCGCGGAGACCGTCGAGAAATGGTCCCCCGATGCGTGTGTGCCGCTCACCGCACCACGGCGACGGCTACGCCGTCGTGCGTGGGAACGATGATGCCGAGCACGCGCGGGTCCGTCGCCATGCGCCGGTTGAACTCGCGAACGGCGCGCGTCTTCTCGTCCGATTCCTCGCTCTCGTAGACCTTGCCGCCCCAGAGCGCGTTGTCGCCGATGATCAAGCCGCCGGGCCGCACGAGGCGAAGCGCCCACTCGAAATACGTGGGCAGCGGCTCCTTGTCGGCGTCGAGAAACATCGCGTCGAAGCGCTCGCCGTCGAGCGACGGCAGCACGTCGAGCGCTCGGCCGACGCGGACTTCGACGCGCTCGCCGAGTCCGGCGCGGTCGATGTACTTTCGCGCGAACGCCGCGTGCTTGTCGTCGATCTCGATCGAGAGCAGGCGTCCGCCCGGCGGCAGCGCGCGCGCCATGCAGATCGCCGAGTAGCCGCCGAGGGTGCCGACTTCGAGCACGCGGCGCGCGTTGATCGCCGTGAGCAGCACCTGGAGCAGACGCCCTTCGTCCGTCGAGATGGCGATCGGCGGCAGCCCGGTGCGATCGGCTTCTTCACGTAGCGACGCGAGCAGCTCGTCCTCGGCGCCGAACAGTCCTGCGATGTAGTCTCCCGCGCGATCCGGCATGGGTGAACTCGGTTACTCGACGCCGATGTCCCACGCCTGCTGCAAGTCTTTCTTGGAGTAGGCGCGGAAGGCCGTGAGGGTTTGCGTGCGTTGAATGCCCGGCACCGTCGGAAAGATCTCCGTGATGACGTGCGCGATCTGGTCGTATTGCGGCACGCGGACGATCGCGACGAGATCCCAATCGCCCGACACCGAGTACACCTCGGTGACGCCTTCGACGCCGGCGAGCATGTTGGCGGCGGACTGAATGAGCGTCGGATCGACGCGAATGAGGACGATGGTGGTGATCACGACTCGGTGGGACAGGGTGGAACGTTCAACAGCCACAGACCTGTAATGTGGCTCTTGTCGTCGACGTCGAGAAGCAGGTCGCGCGCGATGCGGATGGTGCGCCCCAGCCGCGGCTTGCCGAGGCGAAAGTGAAAGTTGCGCTGCGCCGGGTCCGCTTCGGCGGTGAGGCGCGTGTCCATCTCGAGCGAGGCGATGTCGGGCTGCGAGCGTCGCGCCGGCACCACGACGAGCGCGTCCTCGATTTGCGCCGGTGGCGTGAGGCCGGCCAGCCGGCGAACGTCGGGCCACACGGCGATCTCCACGCCGTTGATCCGGCCCGCCGCCACGTCGAGGATGAGCCAGGATCCGTCGCTCCCCTCGAGGCCCACGGAGCCGGACATGCCTCGCTCCGCCGCGCGCGGCGTCACCTCCGCCGACAGTTGCGCCGACAGAATGTCGGTGTCGGGATCCCACGTATACTCGACTTCGGCCGGAGCGCCGGAGGCAGCCTCGAGTTGCACGGCAATCTTCACAGGACACTCCTGGAATCGAACGCCGAATCTCGTCACGGACGCCGTGCCGCGCAGGGCCGAAACCACTCACCAATGATCCTGGCGTTGCGGCCAGCCTCGGCCGCGGAGCTAAGATATACGCGCGGCAATGATCCGCCGCACCCCCTCCATCACCTGGTCCGCCGGTGCTGCATAGGACATGCGCATCCATTCCGGCGATCCGAACGCGATCCCGGGTACGACGGCCACCTCTCGCTCCTCGAGCAGCCGGCGGGCGAAGGTCGTTCCCGGCTCCGGATCTTCCGCGGTGGCGTCGCCGGCCCGGATGTAGAGGTAAAACGCGCCGTGCGGCTCGATCACGTCGATGGCCGCGGCGCGCAGCGCGCCGAGCGCGGCATCGCGGCGCACCCGGAATTCGGCGACCATGCCGTCCACCGTCTGCCGAGCCTGTTCGGCGTTCGACAGGGCGGCCAGCGCCGCGTGCTGCGAGAGCGTCGCCGCGTTGGACGTCGTATGCGACTGCAGCGCGGTCATGGCGCGCGCGACGGCCGGCGGCGCGATCGACCATCCGATCCGCCAGCCGGTCATCGCGAACGATTTCGCGACGCCGTCCACGACGACGAGCCGGTCGAGGTCGGCGACGACCGACAGCAGCGACGCCGCCTCTCCATCATACGAGATGGCGCGATAGATCTCGTCGCTGATGATCCACCACCCGTGCCGCTCCGCGCAGGCGACTATCTCGGTGAGCTCGCGCCGCGAATACACCGCGCCCGTGGGGTTGCAGGGCGAATTGAGGATCAGGCCGCGCGTCCGAGGCGACGCCGCACGTTCCAGATCCTGTACTGTCACCTTGAGGTCGTGCTCGCGCGTGCCCCGGATCGCGACGGGCACCGCGCGCGCCAACGCGAGCATCTGGTAGTAGCTCGTCCATCCCGGCGTCGGCACCAGCACCTCGTCGCCCGCGGCGAAGAGCGAGAAGCAGGCGTTGAACAGCGCCTGCTTCGTGCCGGCGGTCACGACGACGTTTTCGGCGCCGATCGCATTGCCGTGCACCGCCGACGCCCGCTCGGCGATCGCCTGGCGGAGGGGCAGAATGCCCTCGACCTGTGTGTAGCGCGTGGCGCCGGCGTCCAGGGCGGCGTGGGCCGCCTCGAGCACGAATGCGGGCGTCGGAAAGTCCGGCTCGCCGGCGCCGAGGTCGATCACGGGGCGGCCGGCCGCGCGCAATGCCTTGGCGCGTGCCGAAACGGCGATGGTCGCCGACTCTCGGAGGTCGGCGATGTTTGCGGATGGAGCGAAGGACGTCATGTCGCGATTGGAGACAGGAACTGCCGTTGGCTATACTTCACGTCTGTCATTGAAATCTTACGGGAAGGGGGAGCGGTGGAACAGGACGCACGTGAAGTCGGAACGATATCGCGCGGTCAGAACGTGGTGTATGTCATGCCGCACGATTGGGCGTCAATTTCGCAGTTCCTCGCCCCGGCCGTGGAGCGCGTGGACGACGGCGCGCGCGAGCTCCAGGTCCTGATCATCTCCTCTGACGCGGAAGTCGCGGCGGTCATGGCCGCCGCCGCCGTGAAGCTCGCCGGTGGCCGTGACGTCGGCATCGTTGCCGCCACGTCGGCGCGGCGCGCCGCGACGCTGATTCGCGCCCGGCCCGCGCAGATCCTGAGTGGAACGCCCGAAACGCTCGTCGAGCTGCTGAAGGGCGCGGCGGTGAAGCTGGATGCGGTGCGGGCCGTGTGCATCGCCTGGGCAGACGAGCTGGTGACGCGCGGCGGCGCCGAGGCGCTCGAAACGCTGATGGCCGAGCTGCCGAAGGAGGGAGCGCGCATCGTCGTCACCTCCGAGCTGAACCCGGCCGTGGAAGAGCTCCTCGAGCGCTACGCCCGCCGCGCGCGCCGCGTCGCCTCGCCGCTGAACGAATCCGACCTGCCGACCAACGTGGAGTACGTCACCGTGTCGGCGCACTCGCGGCTGTCGGCGCTCCGCCGCGTGCTCGACGAGCTGGATCCAAAATCGGCGGTCGTGTTCGTACGCGACATCGACGGCAACCTCGAGGCCCGCGACCTCCTGCGCGCACTCGGCTACCAGGGTCCGGACGCCACGGTGAAGATCGGCCTCGTTGCGCCGCCGGGCACCGCGCTCGCGGTGTTGTTCGATCTGCCGACGACGCGCGAGGAGCTGCGTGAAGCGGCCGCCGGAGCGGCACGTACCGTCGCCCTCGTTCAGCCGCGCCAGTTGGCGAGTCTGCGCACCCTCGCCGCCGGCGGCACCGTCAAGCCGCTCACCCTGCCCGACTCGGGCGATCGCGCGCGCGATCGCGACGAACGCATGCGCGCCGAGGTGCGCGAGGTGCTGCGCGACGGCCAATTCGGACGCGAGCTGCTCGCGCTCGAGCCGTTGCTCGACGAGTACGACGGCATCGAGATCGCCGCGGCCACGATGCAGTTGCTCGACCGTGAGCGCGTGGCGCGCGCCGCGGCGCTTTCCGCGGCGGCTCCTCGCGATCGCGCGTCGACGAGCATGACGCGGCTCTTCGTGAGCGTGGGCTCGCGCGACAACGTGCGCCCGGGCGATCTCGTCGGCGCGATCGCGAACGAAGCGGGCGTCAGCAGCTCGGACATCGGCAAGGTTGACGTGCGCGAGTCCCATTCGATCGTCGAGGTGTCGGCCGACATCGTGGGCGCCGTGATCGAGAAGGTCACGGGGACGGATATCCGCGGCCGGCGTGCAGTGGTGCGGCGCGACGAGGAGCGGCCGGCGCGCGGCGAGCGTCCGGGCCGCGATCGATCGACGGGCGGCAGCGGCGGCGGCGCGCGCGGATCGCGTGACCGCGGAGAGCGCGGCGATCGCCCCAGCTCCGGTTCTGACCGCCCACCGCGCGGCGCAGGCCGCGGACCGCGGCCGTGATCTCGGACGGCTATTTCGCGAACGGAAACGCCGGCTGGATCGAAGTCATTTGCGGCGTGATGTTCAGCGGCAAGAGCGAGGAGCTGATCCGGCGGGTGCGGCGGGCGATCATCGCCAAGCGCACCGTGCAGGTGTTCAAGTCGCACCTCGACGAGCGGTACGAGGGCATCTATCGCATCTCGAGCCACGATGGGCGCAGCGTCGACGCGGTGCCGGTGGATACGCCGGACCAGATCAACCGCCTGGTGCTGCCCGATACGCAGGTCGTGGCGATCGACGAGGCGCAGTTTCTCGACGCGTCGATCGTGGATCTCGTGACGTCGCTTGCGAACCGCGGCGTGCGCGTCATCTGCGCCGGGACCGACAACGATTTCCGCGGCGAGCCCTTTGGGCCGATGCCGCAATTGTTGTCGGTCGCCGAAATCGTGGACAAGCTCCACGCCATCTGCGTGATCTGTGGCAACCCGGCGAGCCGCAACCAGCGGCTCATTGCCGGCAAGCCCGCGCGGTACGACTCCCCCACGATCATGGTCGGCAGCACCGACTCGTACGAGGCCCGGTGCCGCGCGTGCCATTCCGTCCCGCGGCGGGACGAAGACCAGGTGCGTCTGCTCTAGGACTTACCCGGGCGTGATGCTGTTGAACAGCGACTGGATGTTGAAGCGGACAGGATCCAGCTCGTAGTAGCGATTGTCCTGGAACCGGCCCGTCGTGGGGAAATACGGCGGCGGATTCACCACCGCGCAGCGGTCGTAGCTATAGCGCTTGATGTAGCCTTCTCCGCTCACCAGTCCCACGGCGCCGCGGTTGTTCTGAATCAGGCCGCCGGTCAGGAACAGGCATCCGCGTCCGTCGGGGGTGCCCTGGCACCCGATCGCCGTCTGCGAGCCCTGGCTGTAGTTCTCGACCGAGAAGGACGTCGATACCGCCATCATGACCGCGTGAATGTACATGTCCGGCGTATCGTCCATGCTGCGATACAACGTGCCGCCGGATGTCTTCACCACCTGCGGCGAGTTGAGGCTGTTGTCCGCGACGACGGTGTTTTCCCCGGAGATGGTGCCGAGGATGTCGACGCACACGCCGCGCGCCGGATCGTTCGCGTATCGGACGTCGTCGAGCAGCACGATCGTGTGCGGCGTGTACAGCGTAATGTTGCCGCGCACTACACCGCTGATGCCCACGGTGCCGGACACGTAGATCACGCCCTTGGTGCTCGTATTGAATCCGCGGTAGAGCGGATACAAATAGCTCGCATCGTACGGACGCTTGGCCGCGACCGTTCCGTTCGGCGTCGCGCTGTATTGCGACCACCGTCCGTACTGGTCGATCGCGGTGAATGTGGTGTCGTCGCCGCCCTTGTGAACCTTGTCGTCGGTGTCGTGGCCGGCGCCCGCGGCCGTGGTGCGAGCCACCGCCACGAGGTGCGGATCTCCGCCGAGGTAGCAGCGCACGTTTGCGTGCTGCAGCAGTCCGCTGAACGTCGTGCTGCTCGTCTTCGCCGAATCGGCTTCGAGGCGCGCGGTTGCCACGTTCGCGGCGTTGACTCCGCCCGGCATTCCGCCCGCGGTGACCGTGTCGAACCAGGTATTCGCGGCCGTGGGGTGCCAGTGTGTCGCAAATGGGAAGAACTTCAGGTCGGCCATTCCGGCCACCTTGTGCCAGTCGCCGCAGTTGAGCACGGACGACGCGGCCGGCAACGTCGAGGCCGTTCCCGGCCAATCCGCGCGAAGCCAATTATCCAATCCCGCGCCCGCCGTGTAGACGCGGAAGAAGCCTTCGTTCGCGCCCGTCGAATCGCCGCTCGCATCGAGGTCCGTGGCGAGAAACTCGATTCGCTTCAGTACGTTCGCCGGCCCGCCTGTATACGCTTCGGTGAAGCTGAATCCGCCTGCCGCCGCCAGGGCGCTGAGTCCGCCCAACGACGAGAGCGATGGCAGCAAGATCTTTTTCTGTTTGACTTGGTAGCCCTTGGCGAACGTGCCGTACTGCGCGCCACTGATGATCGGTGCCGCCGTACCGACGTCGTCGTGAAACGCCGCGTGGGACGCCGCGATGGTAATCGTATCGTTCGACCACACCGGGCCCCAGAGGGCGTCGTTGTTGGCAAATACGATCGTGCCACCTCCGGCGGCATTCTCGCTGTTCGTCCAGTACGCGTACTTGGCGAAGCTTTCCTGCGTGAGCTCGAGACGGCGAACGAAGCCGGTGCCGTTCGCGTCGCGCGCTTCGGCAACGACGCTGGCGAACCGGCCGAACTGGCCGCTCGTCGAGCCCGAGGGGCCGACGTAGAGATTGACCTTGATCCCGCTGACCGGCTGGTTGTCGGCCGACGTGAGCGTCTTGTTCGACATCAGCGCGACGTAGCTCGAGTTCGGCAGCGCCGCCGGGTTGAAGTTGAGCTCCGCCTTGCCGATCGCGAGCGCGGCTTCGGACACGTACTTCAAGTCGTCTTCCTTCTCGTACGTCTTGCCGAGGAGCGTCGCGTTGGCCGTCAGGTAGATGGCCGACAGCGCGAGCGCGCCGACTCCGGCAACGAAGAACATCGAGACGAAGAGCGCAATGCCGCGGCGCGCGCGAAGCGCGAGACGAGTGCGCGAGCGGCCGGCACGAACGGAGAGGGAGCGCATCATGATGAAAGTCCTCACGGAATTACAACGGGAGCCGTACTTCCGACCGCCGAGCTGGAGGGCGTACAGTCTTGGGCCGAGACGCCATACACCCACGTCTGACCGGTGAGCACGTCGGTGTCCTGGAACGAATAGGATGCGCGCGCCGCAGGCACGCTCGCGAACGGCTGATCGAACGACGCGACGGATGACAGCCGCCGGTACAGCGCGTACCGCTCCACGTCTTTCTCGCCCGCACCATCGTCGATGGACGGCGACCAGGTGATGGTGACGTACGTTTGCGGAACGGTGGTGCCGTTCGCCGGCGTGACCACGGCCGTTGGCGCAACCGAGATGGGCGCGTTGCCGCACGTGGTGTGATGAATCAGACCCGCGTTCATGAGATGGATCGTCAACCGCAGCTGGCGATACGTGTCCTTGTTGGTGCGCGAGTCGTGAAAGACGCTCGTGAACTGCGCCTTCACCTGACGAATGCTGTCGACCAGCGCCGATCGGCCGGTGTCGGCCTGCGAGCCGTGGATCGCCGCAACGTGCGTGAGCGGAAGGCTGGCCGGAGAGATCGCCGTGAGGTTGCCCAGCGTATCGCTCTTGAAGTACTGGAAGATCGTGTCGGTCGAGCCGCCGTAGAGGATGCCGCGCGCCACCACCTTGACCGGCCGCGCGTTCACACGACGGAAAAGGATGTAGAGGTTGGTGTTCGCGCTCGTCGAATCGCGCGACAACCAGTACGAGATCGTCTCCGCGTTGCTCGGCACGCCGGCCGCCTGCATGTACGTGCTGTCGGGATACAAGATCGACGTGCCGGGCAGCGTGATCTTCTGGCTCGATCGCAACACGTCGACGCTGCCCGAGTCGGCGTCGGGATTGATGTAGACGGCGCCCACGTCGCCCGTGTCGAGCGAGGACAGATTGGCGTTGAACGTGACGGCGAGAGCGCCGGCCTGCACCAGCAGCGGCTGTGCGTCGACCACGCCGACGCCCGCCACCCGCAGCTCGCGATCGAGCAGCGACAGCGCGTACCGCGAGTTGGATTGCGCGTCGAGCCGCCCGTTCTGCGTCGACACCGATTCCGACTGTTTGCGGAACAGCTGCGTGCTGAGCCCGATGAGGATCAGCATCAGCGTCATCGACAGCAGCGTTTCCGGAAGCGTGAAGCCGCGCCGCGCGCGAAGAGTCGCAGTATGCACGATGGCTCCGTTAGTAGGGTGCAATCACGGTGGTCTTGCGCACGTTCCCACTCAGCTGGGGATTCGTGACCTGCACCGTGATGATCTTGTAGTCGATGGTATCGGTGGCCGTGCCGCCGACGCGCGTGACCCACGTCTGCCGGGCGAAGCCGATATTGTTGGTGATCGACGCCTCAGTGGCGACGTAGAGGCTCTCGATGGCCGTGTAGCGCGGCGATCCCTTCACCTGTTCCAACCGGTCCGATGCCAGCTGTGCGGCGGTCACGCGAATGCGAGACGAAGAGGTCGCCTGCGAGAGCCGCACGGAGAACATGCCAAGGCCGAGCATGACGCCGCCGAGGATCGCCAGCGCGACGATCACTTCGACGAGCGTCAAACCGCGGCGCGCGCGCAACGGAATCGAGTGCGTCATTGGCTGGCCAGTATCCATTTGCTGGTGGTCGTGTTCAGGCGGTACCACTCGACGCGGCCGGTCGCCTGATTGATCGTGATCGCGCGATACCATGGCGGTCCGTGCGCCGCGACGGAGACGTAGATCTCCGCGTCGCTGCTGGCCGAGCCGTCGCGATGGTACGTAATGGTCGGATAGCCGGTGATCGTCGCGATCGCCGAACCGCTCACCGGCTTTTGGATGGCCGTGCCGGAGACGCCGCTCACGCTCGGATCGGTGAACAGCACGCCCACGTCCAGCCCTCGCCACGTCGTCCGCTCGCCGGTGCCGACCTGCCCGTTGTTGTTCGCGTCCCAGAAGGTGCGAATGCGCTCGCCCGACGTGTCGAAGCTCACCACCATGTCGTGCTGCCGCGTGATCGCCTGGCGCTGCGCGTACTGCAGCGTGGTCCGGACGATCTGCGCGATCGCGTCCGCCTTGAACTTCGTGGTGTCGATGCGGGGAATCGCGAGCGCGACCATCATCCCGGCGATCACCACGACGATCATGAGCTCGGCCAGCGTGAACGCGGGCCGATTGGACCGGAGAGCGGGTGACGGCGTATTGTGTCGCAAGCGCATCAGAATTCCTGGTGATGGAACTACTCTACGGACGACAGGATGCCCTCCGAGGCTATCCGGCAGCGTGACGCCGACCGTCATATTCCAGGCGGAAATCATCACATTCTCCGCATTCACGCCTTGCACGTAACGGTTGGCTGAGGCTAGGCTCCGTTTGTCGGCCAGTGTGTACCGTCATTCGCTGGGGGGAACGGAACTCATGGGCGTCATCGCTACGCTGTTGCCGACCACGGTACATCTCCAACGACTGCGGACCGCGATTCGCGATCGCCATCAAGTCGTGGCGTGCGACGATTGGTCAGAATTGCTCGCGGTCTGTGAGCGGCAGCCGGTGCGTCTCGCCGTGGTCGACCTGTTCACCGGCGGTAAGGCGAACTTCGAGCGCGTCCGGCACCTGAAGCAGCGCCTGCCGCGACTGACGCTCATTGCATATGTCGCCTTCAGCGCGGACCGCGCCCATGATTTTTTTGACGCCGGCCGACAAGGCATGGACGGACTGGTCATCGCCGACCAAGACGACTCTCCCCGCGCGCTCCTCGCGCTCGTCGAGCACGCGGAGGCGCGCAGCCTCGGTGCAGTCGTGCGGCGGTCGCTCGCCGACATCGAGCCGACGATTCGCGATGCCGTGCTCCTCGCGGTGACGCGCGCGCACGAGCGGCTGTCGCCGGAGGGACTCGCGCGGCTGCTCGCGCTCCCGCGTCGCACCGTGTCGCAACGGCTCGCCGATGCCGGCTTTCCGCCACCACAGCGATTGCTGACCTGGGGACGGCTCATCGTTGCCGCGCATCTTCTCGAGGATCGTCACCGCAGTGCCGACCGCATTGCGACGGCGCTCGATTTTCCGTCGGGCTCCGCGTTTCGGAATACCTGCCAGCGGTATCTCCACGCCACACCGAAGGACATACGTGCGCGCGGGGGAGCAGCCTACGTCATTCGCGCGATGCTGAATCAGGCGGGCAACAGCCCGCAACAAACGCCAGAGCGGCGCCCCGGAAAGCGCGCGCTCGCCCTGGCGGTGTGAGCACCGGGCGCCGTCGTCCGGTTCGTTTTTTTCGCCGCTTCCAGCCATCTTTTGCAACTCGAGGATTTCATCGATGATGCGACGCCGCCTCAGCTTGATCGCCGCGCTCTTTTCGATCGGCGCGTGTAGCACGACCGGCAGCACGGCTCCGCTGCGCACGGAGCCGGATAGAGGCGCCGCGGGCGCGCCTTCATTCACCTACGAGCACGATGGCAGGCTCGTACCCGGCTCCGGCGGGCAGGCGGCCGCCTCGACTCAGCCGCTTCAATGCAGCGTCGAGGCGCCGCTGTTCGGCACCGCGCTCATCGGAGCGAGCGGCGGCATCCTCGACGTAGGGCGACATCGTCTGATCATTCCCGCCGGGGCGCTGGATCGCGACACCTGGGTATCCGGGAGTGTCGCCGCGGGATCGACGTTTCGAATCGACTTTGCGCCGCACGGGTTGCAGTTTAGAAAGCCTGCCGGCCTGATTCTCGATGCGTCGGCGTGCACAGCTGTTCCGAACATCGTCTACCTCGATGAGGACGGCGGCATCGCCGAGCACATCGCAGCGATATTCAGTAACTGGTGGCATGTCATCGCAGCGCCGATCGACCATTTTTCCGGATACATGCTAGAAGTCTGAGCACCCGAGCCCGGCAGCTATGAGCGGACGAGACACGATCACGGTCGGAGAAGCGGCGGAGCTAGCGGGCAATTATCTGGATGCATTGGGAGCATATCAGGCCGCCCTCGCCGACCCGGATCCTCTCGTCGTTGCGGATGCGCATTTTCATCTCGGCCGCGTAAACTGGCGGCAGGGGCGGTACGACGACGCGATTCGCGAGTACGAGTCGGCGCGGCTGCTCGCGATGCGAAAGGAAGCGACGGAGCTGCGCGCGCGCGTCGAGAACGGCCTCGGCGTCGTTCACCACGCGCGCGGCGAGTACGCGCAGGCGCGCGCGTCGTACGCCGTCGCGCTCGAGATCACGGCGGATGAGATCCAGCGGGGCCGCATCCTGCTCAACCTCGGGGCCGTGTCGAATATCGAAGGCGACTTCGGCGGCGCGCGGTCGTACTACACCAAGAGCCGCGCGATCTTCGAGCGCACCGGGTTCGTACGGGGCGAGGCGTCTGCGCTCCACAACCTTGGCATGCTGAACGCCGACGAGGGACGTCTGGTCGAAGCCGACGAATCGTATCGCCGGTGCCTCGAGTTGCTCGAGTCGCTCGGCGATCGCCCGGGTATCGCGACGGTGCTGCTGAATCGGTCCGAGCTGAGCTGCGCGCGCGGCGACTTCGACGACGCGATCGCGAACTGCGACCTCGCCCTTTCGATCTATGCCGACGTTGGCGACGACGTCGGGCGCGGTGAGGCCCAGCGGTGGAAGGGTCATGCGCTGTTCCGCCAGAAGCGATTCGCCGACGCCGAGCGCGTGCTCGCCGACGCCCTCAAGATCGCGCGGCGCAGTCAGGTGCGATTGCTCGAGGCCGAGTCGTCGTGGGACATGGGGCTGAGTCGTGCCGCGCACGGCGATGGCGCCGGCGCGAAGGAGTCCCTGCAGCGCGCACACGAGCTCTTCGAGCAGCTCGGCGCCCGCCGCGAGCTTGCCAAAGTCGCCGCCGCGCTCGCCGCACTCCAGACCGAGTAAGCGTCTACTGTTGGCGCCGCCGCGAGCGTGGTGATCTTCGTCACGCGAGAGCTCGGCAGGTTCGAAGTTTGCAATCACTCCCCCGGCAAGAACCATCACATTCACGGCATCAATCGCGATGCCGCATCGCCAGGAGAGAGAGACGCTCATGAGGAAATTCCGATCCATCGGGTTGCTTGCCGCGGCCGTGGGGGCCGCCGCCTGTGGCAGCGACAACACCAGTCCGGGGTCCGGATCGGTGACGCTGCAACTCACCGACGCCGCCTTTTCCGTGGATTCCGTGAAGAGCGCGGATATGTTCGTCGTCCGTGTCGATGGACGAGTCGCGGACGCGGATTCCGCGGCGGCGGCCAAGGGCGCCACGGACGACAGCGCGAACACCGACGGATGGGTCACGCTCGCCCGGCCGAACGCGGCGATCAACCTGCTGGCCCTACAGAACGGCGTGGCGACGACGATCGGCCAGTCGTCTCTTCCCGCGGGCACGTATCAGAGTTTTCGAATCATCGTCGATCCGACGAAATCGAGCATCACGCTGAAGGACGGCAAGGTGTTGAGCGGCACGAGCTCGCCGAGCATTGTGTTTCCGAGCGGCGCGCGCTCCGGCATCAAGATCTCGATGTCGCAGCCGTTGACGATTGCCGCCGGACAATCCACCACCCTGCTGGTCGACTTCGATCTCGCGAACAGCTTCGTCCTGCGCGGGAACTCCCTCTCGCAGAACGGGCTGCTCTTCAAGCCTGTCGTTCGTGCGACGGTAAAGGCGCCGTGATCGCCCGCCTGGCGTCGTGGTCCTACCACGACGCCAGATTGTCCATCCAAGTGTTGGGCATCACCGCGTACCGGCGCATCTTCGACGTTGCGTTGGAGACGTTGCACGAGTTGTAGACGTACGTCTTCTGGCCGTTCGCGTCGGAATCGTCGACGCTGCTCGTCGACGGCGTGCCGCCGATCAGGTAGTTCAATCCGCTGAGCGTCGCGCCCGCCGTCGTATTGTTTCCGTTCGACGCGAGCTGGCCGCCGATCAACAGAATCCCGTCCCACATGTTGCTGCCGCTGATCGTGAAGTTGCTGTCGGCGATGATCATTCCGCGGCCGCGGTTCGGCAACGAATAGCCGTTGGTGTGGACGCGGATGATGGGCCAGTAGTTCGGATCGTTGGCGAAATCGGCCGCCGACGGAAACGGCTGGTCCGGCACCGTGATGTCGGCAGCGATCGAGTTCGATCCCACGATGCTCGCCCAATCGATGTTGACCTTCGGCTTCAGCTGCGCGAAGGTGTTCGACGTGTCGACCGGCGGGTTTCCCTCGACGTTGAAACTGTTTCCCTGCACGTGCAGATCTCCCTTGTCGACCAACACGCCGGCGACGGAGGGCTGCGCGCCGCACTGGTCGGTGCCGCTGATCAGGCCCGTGCCGTTCTTGTTCAAGCCCGACAAGCTCACCCACGCGGCCTTCACGTCGATGGTCGTCGTGTTCCACGTCGCGTAGACGCCGACGCTGTGCTGCGCGAGCTGCGACATCCCTGCGCCCCCGAGCTTCACGGCGGTGTCGACACCGGTGGAGCGAATGAAAAACACGGCGTTGGCCGTACCGACCACCGGTCGGACTTTCACGGCGACCACGTCCGCGTACCCGCTGGCGAGCGTGACCCGCGTCCACTCCGAATCCGCCGTCGCCGGATCGCTGCAGTGGAGGCACCAGCCGGTCTGATTGCGCAGGACGAGGAACTGCTCGAGACCCGCCTCGGCGAGGTTGTACGCGCGATTCTGCCCCCGCTCGGCCGCGTTGGTGGTGTACTCACTGGCCGTCGCGGAGAAGGCGGCGGCCATCGCCGCCGTGAGCACGGCGATGATGAGAATCGCCATCGGTAGCGCGAACCCATTTCGATTCGACAGATGCGAAGACATCGTCACTCCGGTCAGTAGGATCGAACGTTCTTGAAGAACACCGCGGTGGAGAGCTGCGACCGCGACGCGACGGAGTCTCTCGACGTGGCGCGGGGACTGATTGCCGTGAGCACCAGCTGCAGTCCGCGAATGTCGGAGAGGGGCGGCGGCGCGCTGCGCGCCGTGTCCTCACCTGTTTGATAGAACTTGAATCGCGCCGACGTGTCGAACGGCGACATCAACTCTTCGTTCGCTCCGCCCTGCACGTTGCGCCAGAGCGCGTTACGCCCCGGGTAGATCGACGACGCGCGGAACGAATATGTGATTCGCTGCCAGAAGAAGACCGGCGCGCCGACCGGCGCGCCCGAGCCGCCGCTGTTCGTCACGTCGAGAACGTCGCCGGCGCGGCCACTGGCCGACACCGTGCGGATCTGCGCCTGGCCGTTTCCGGTTCCGGTACACAACGTCGGATCCGCGGCGGCGACCGGCGCGTCGGAGGTATTCGGATTCGCCGGAGACACATAGGTGTACCGGCCGGTGGCGGCATTGCGCCACGCAAACCCGGAGTACACGGACAACGCGATCGTGGCGGAGTCGGTCGGAAGCATGCTTACCGTCGTCCGGTTGCCCGCCGTGGCGCATACGAGCCCCACCCGATACGGCACGAACGCGCGGACGAGCGATCCATCGGCCAGCACGGAATCGACGCCGCCGGAATCCTGAACCATGCGGAGATCGGCGAGGAGCACGTTCGTCGAGCTGCGCGAGATCGTCCGTGCGGTCCGGAGATTCGTCTCGTGATCGAAGAAGCGCGTTTGCGAGGAGAGCAGCCTGGTCGCCGCGATGCCGATGATCCCGACGATCACCATGGCGAACAGCACTTCGATGAGCGTGAACCCGCGGCGCAAGGAAGGCGTCATCATCAACATCCGACGCACAGCGGCGTCCCCGCGGGAGGAAGTGTGCGGTCGAGCATGACCGAATCACGGCGGGTCGCGTCCGCCGACGGAACCACCACGACCTTGATCGTGTACCGGGTCGACGACGCCTTCGACACCGTGAGCTTTCGTGTATATGTGAAGTTGCCGCGCGTGATCACCTGATCCGTGGTCGACCAGGTCGCGAGGGCCGAGAACGGCGCGGCGCCGAACTTGTTCGCCTCGAGCTGGAGCGCCGCGGTGCGATTGGCCACGAGCCCGTTGTCGCGCCCGCGAACGGCGATGACGATCGCGAACTTCGCGAGCGACATGAGGACGATGGACAGGATCGTCATCGCGACCATGACCTCGATCAGCGAGAATCCCGACCGCCGAGTCCTGCTAGGCGTGCCCGTCATTCGACGCGCACCAATCCGGCACGCGTCATCCGGATCTTCTTCGTCGAGCCATTGGCGGACAGCGTGACGAGGAGCGTGTCGTTAGCCAGGCCGCCGGGATAGATCTCCAACGGCGAGCGCGACACGCTCACGTTTCCGCTCTGCAGCCCGTAAGCGTCCGCGCCCAATCCGATCTTGCGATACGCAACGGTCCCCGAGCGATCGGTCACGGCGAGCTGCATGGCCGACGCGCTCCACGACACGCGAATCGGCTGCCGGTTGCGACTCGCCAGCGCGAAGGCGGCCTCGAGGCCGTTCTGCACCGCGGTCGCCGCGCGGACGATTCGCTGTTGAATCATGATGTCATGAATGCGCCCGGCCGACATGGCCGACACGATGCCGAGGACCACGACCACGAGCATGAGCTCGAGCATCGTGAATCCGCGGCGGCGGCGCGGACGGCAGGAGCCGTTTGTTAGTTGCATGATCCCTAGAAATAGGCCAGGCCGTCACTATTACACAGACGGCAGGATCTATCACTAAGTAACTATAGCCGCCGCTTCTGTAACGTGGATCACGCACTCCGACGGCCCCGGCCGCGACCAAAAAACAGTCGCTCGGTTTCAATACATAAAGCGCTTCATAACAACGACTTACGAGATCGCACTAAACCCGCGGCGCGTAGGCGAGCGTCAGAAACTCTTCCCGCGTCCGCTGATCCGAGCGAAAGAGGCCGCGCACGGCGCTCGTGATCGTCTTCGAATTCTGCTTCTCCACGCCGCGCATCATCATGCAGAGGTGATACGCCTCGATCACCACGCCCACGCCCTGCGGCTTGAGCACGTCGTCGATGGCGCCGGCGATCTGCTCGGTGAGCCGCTCCTGCACCTGCAGGCGGCGCGCGAAGACCTCGACCAGGCGAGGCAGCTTGCTCAGGCCCACGATCTTGCCGTTCGGGATGTAGGCGATGTGCGCCTTTCCGTAGAAGGGCAGCATGTGATGCTCGCAGAGACTGTAGAGCTCGATGTCGCGCACCATGACCATGTTGCTCGCGCCCTCGGCGTCGAACAGGGCGCCGTTGACGACGTGCTGCACGTCCATCTCGTACCCGCGCGTGAGCCAGGCGAGCGACGTCGCGACGCGGTGGGGCGTGCGCAGCAAGCCTTCGCGGTCGGGATCCTCGCCGAGCAGCTCGAGCTGGCGGTGAATGAGTTGCTCGAACTCGGCGCCGGCAGCCTCGTCGACTGTATCTTCTTCTGACGTGTGGTTCACGCCCTCTCCGTTGATTGGCGTTGACGCCTCATTCGGCGACCCATAGCTTGGGCTCGCCGGGTGCACCCCCAGCTGTCATTACCGAGGAATCCGTCATGCTCCTGGTTGGACTCACGGGCAACATCGGCAGCGGGAAATCGACTGTCGCACAGATGCTGTCGGAGCGCGGCGCGACCATCATCGACGCGGACGTTCTGGCGAGGCGCGCGGTCGAGCTGGGTACGGCCGCCTTCGAGAAGATCGTCGCCCGCTGGGGCGCCGAGATCCTCGCCCCGGACGGCCATCTCGACCGCGCCGCGTTGCGTCGGGTTGTGTTCGCCGACCACGAGCAGCTTGAAGAACTTAACCAGATCGTCCATCCGGAAGTCGAGCGCCTCCGGACACGGCTGGTCGAGCAGGCGCGCAAGCGCGGCGACCGCATGGTGATCTGCGACATTCCGCTGCTGTTCGAGCGCCACATGACCGATCGCTTCGACCGAATCATCCTGGTCGACGCGCATCGCGGCGTTCGGCTGGAGCGGCTGGTGAAGGATCGCGGCCTCAGCGAGACGGAGGCGATGGACATGATCGCGGCGCAGATGCCGGCGGAGCTCAAGCGGGCGCGCGCCGACTTCATCGTCGAGAATGACGGCACGCTCACCCAGTTGGAGCGGCGCGTGCAGGACGTCTGGAGCGCGCTCGCCCGCGACACGGGTGCGCCGCGCAGCGCGGCCGCGCTTCCTTGACACGCTTTTTCGCCCCGGATAGACTCCGCGCGCAAGTACCTCTGCTTCACCCCGTCACCGACTAGGGAGCACGTCGTGTCCGAGATCCCGAAGGACCTGCTGTACACCGAAGAGCACGAGTACGTCAAGCCGACCGACGATCCGAACGTCGTGGCGATCGGCGTCACCGACTACGCCCAGGGCGAGCTCGGCGACATCGTGTTCATCGAACTGCCCGCCGTCGGGACGACCTTCGGGAAACACGACGTGTTCGGCACCGTGGAGGCCGTGAAGGCCGTCTCCGAGCTGTACTCGCCGCTCGCCGGCGAAGTCGTGGCCGTGAACGACCGGCTCGACAAAGAGCCGGCGCTGGTCAACTCGTCGCCGTACGGCGATGGATGGATGATCAAGCTCAAGCTCGCCAACGTCGACGACAAGCAGGCGCTGATGAAGTCGGACGTGTACGAGGCGCATCTGGGGCACTAGTTGCCGTGACTGGGCGCGGAATGACAGAAGGGGCGAGCCAAGTCGGCTCGCCCCTTTTGCTGCTTCCCTCTTCCCTGTTCCCTCTTCCCGCTCAGCTCTCAGCCGACGCCACGGCGTCCGCATACGCGTCCGTGGGCAGGCAGGAGCACACGAGATTGCGGTCGCCATAGGCGCTTTCCACGCGCCCGACGGCCGGCCAGAACTTGTGCTGGCGCGTCCAGGGTGCCGGGAAGGCGGCCAGCTCGCGGCCGTAGGCGTGATCCCAGCTGTCGACGAGCACGCGCGCGAGCGGGTGCGGCGCGTTCTTGAGCGGGTTGTCGACGCGATCAGCAACTCCTAATTCAATTTCTCTGATCTCCGCCCGGATCGAGATCAGGGCGTCGCAGAACCGGTCGAGCTCGGCCTTCGACTCGCTCTCCGTGGGCTCGATCATCAGCGTGCCGGCCACCGGGAACGACACCGTGGGCGCGTGGAAGCCGTAGTCCATGAGCCGCTTGGCGATGTCCTCCACCTCGACGCCCGCCGACGTCTTGAGCCCGCGCGGATCCACGATGCACTCGTGCGCCACGGTGCCGTTCTTGCCGCGATAGAGCACCGGATAGTGCTCGTCGAGCCGCTTCGCGACGTAGTTCGCGTTGAGGATCGCGACTTTCGTGGCCAGCGTGAGGCCTTCGCCGCCCATCATGTCGATGTACATCATCGAGATCGGCAGAATGCTCGCGCTGCCCCAGGGCGCGGCCGACACCGCGCCGACCGCCCGCTTGCCGCCCGTCTTCACGACCGGGTTGCCGGGAAGGAAGTCCACGAGCTGCTTCGCCACGCCGATCGGGCCCATTCCGGGACCGCCGCCGCCGTGCGGAATGCAGAACGTCTTATGAAGATTCAAATGGCAGACGTCGGCGCCGATGTCGCCCGGGCGCGCCAGCCCGACCATGGCGTTCATGTTCGCGCCGTCGAGATACACCTGGCCGCCGTACTGATGCACGATGCGGCAGATGTCGGTGATGGTCTCTTCGAACACGCCGTGCGTCGACGGATACGTCACCATCAATGCGGCGAGGTTGCCGGCATTCGCCTTGGCCTTCGCCTCGAGATCGGCCATGTCGATGTCGCCGTCGTCCGACGTCTTCACGACCACGACCTTCATGCCCGCCATCACGGCGCTCGCCGGATTGGTGCCGTGCGCCGACTGCGGAATGAGACAAACGTTCCGGTGCGTGTCGCCGCGCGACTCGTGGTATTGCCGAATGACGAGCAGCCCCGCGTACTCGCCCTGCGATCCGGCATTCGGCTGGAGCGACACCGCGGCGAAGCCGGTGATCTCGGCCAACGCTGTCTCGAGACGGTCGAACATCTCGCGGTAGCCCTTCGTCTGCTCGGCGGGCGCGAAAGGGTGGATCTTGCCGAACTCCGGCCAGGTCACCGGATACATCTCGGCGGTGGCGTTCAGCTTCATCGTGCACGAGCCGAGGGGGATCATCGACGTCGTGAGCGACAGATCCTTGTTCTCGAGACGCTTGAGATAGCGCAGCATCTCGGTCTCGGAGTGGTAGCTGTTGAATACCGGGTGCGTGAGGAACGGAGTCGTGCGCGCGAAGCGCTCGTCGAAGCGGGCGTCGACGCTCCCCGTGAGCTTCTCGAAGGTCGGCGCGTCGCCCGTTCCCGCGGCGAAGATCTCGAGCAGCTCGTTCACGTCGGCGGCCGTAGTCGTTTCGTCGAGCGCGACGACGACGCGCGATGTTCCCGAAGCGCGCAGGTTGATGCGCCGTTTCTGCGCCGCGGCAATGACGTCGGCCGGCGAGCGGCTGCCCATCTCGACGCTGATCGTGTCGAAAAAGTCGTCGCTCGTGAGCGAGTACCCGAGTTGCTCGAGTCCCGCGCCGAGCGTGGCGGCGAGCTCGTGGATGTGCTTGGCGAACGCCGTCAGCCGCTCGGGGCCGTGCCACACCGCGTACATGCCCGCGATCACGGCGAGCAGCACCTGCGCAGTGCAGACGTTGCTCGTCGCCTTCTCGCGGCGGATGTGCTGCTCGCGCGTCTGCAGCGCCATGCGCAGCGCCGGCTTGCCGTCGGCATCGCGCGACACGCCGATGATGCGACCCGGCATCTGCCGCTTGAACTCGTCCTTCGTCGCGAAGAACGCGGCGTGCGGTCCGCCAAATCCCAACGGAACGCCGAAGCGCTGCGAGTTGCCCACGGCAACGTCGGCGCCCCACTCCCCCGGAGGCGTGAGCAGCACGAGGCTCATGAGGTCCGTCGCCACCGTGATCATCGCGCCCACGGCGTGCGCGCGCTCGCAGAACTGGCGGTAGTCGTACACCGCGCCGTCGGTCGCCGGATACTGGAGCAGCGCGCCGAACACGTCGTCGCCGATCGTCGCCTTCCGCCAGTCGCCGACCACGATGTCGACGCCGCGAGCGTGGGCGCGAGTCTTCACCACCTCGATCGTCTGCGGGTGGCACTCGTCGGAGATGAAAAACGTCTCCTTGCCCGGCTTGCCGCGCGCGGCGTACGACATCGCTATCGACTCGGCGGCCGCGGTGCCTTCGTCCAGCAGCGACGCGTTGGCGATCTCGAGGCCGGTGAGATCCATGACCATCGTCTGGAAGTTGAGCAGCGCTTCCAAGCGGCCCTGCGCGATCTCCGCCTGGTACGGCGTGTACGCCGTATACCAGCCGGGGTTTTCCAGGATGTTGCGCTGGATCACCGGAGGCGTGATGCAGTCGTAGTAGCCGAGCCCTATGTACGAGCGGAAGAGCTGATTCTTCTGCGCGATGCCGCGCAGGTTCTTGAGCGCCTCGTACTCCGACATCGGCGCATGGATCGCCAGCGGGCGGCGCAGCCGGATGGCCGCGGGCACGGTGGCGTCGATGAGGGCGTCGAGCGAGGCATATCCCAACAGGTCCAGCATCGCGCGCACGTCGGCGTCGCTGGGACCAATGTGGCGCGGAACGAAGCTCGTCGCGGCAGCGACGGAGGTCTCGTGACTCTGAGCGAGGGTGGTCATGCAGTCCTCTGAAAGGGCCCACGGCGCCCGTCTAAACAGGACAGGCGCGACAGAAGTGACTTGAATTTAAGTTACGGTCAAGCCACGCGCGCCGACTTCCCCGTCTTTGCTCCGATGCCCCGTCCTCGCTGGCGATTGCTCGTCACCCCGCCGGCCACAGGCGCCGAGAACATGGCGCTCGACGAGGCGTTGATGGAGCGGGCGCGCGCTGCCGGCGAGTGGGTGCTCCGCGTGTACTCGTGGAGCTCGCCGACCATCTCCCTCGGCCGGAACCAGACGGCGCACGACCGGTATGACCTCGACCGCATTCGCGCCATGGGCCTCCACGTCGTTCGGCGGCCAACCGGCGGCCGAGCGATTTTGCACGATCGCGAGATTACTTACAGCGTGACCGCGCCCGTCGACGGCGCCGGCGACCTCGGCGAGTCGTATGCGCGGATCAATGCGCTGTTGCTGGCGGCGCTCGCGTCGATCGGCGTCCATGCTGCCGCGGCCGAACCGACCAAGCGGGCTTCAGCCCCCGGGTTGGCCCCCTGCTTCGACGAGCCGGCCGCCGGTGAGCTGACCGTGGGCGGACGCAAGCTGGCCGGGAGCGCCCAGTGGCGCGCCGACGGGGCGCTTCTGCAGCACGGCTCCATCCTCGTCGAGGACGATCAGAGCTTGCTCGGCGCGCTGACGCGGGGTGTCACGGCGGCCATTCCGGCCCCGGCGACGCTCGCTGAAACGCTCGGCCGCACGCCGTCGATTGGCGAAATGGCCGAGGCGCTCGGCGCGGCGGTCCGGACGCTCGAGGACCCCGATGTCGGCACGATGGCGATCGACGAAGCACTCCGTGCCCGAGCGTCGACTCTCGTCGTCCGATACTTAGATGATGCTTGGACCTGGCGTCGATGACTCGTTCGGCCGCCAACTCGACGTCCCACTCCCGCCCATGCCCTCTGAAATGCGCTCAACCCTTCTGCTGATTGCGTCGGCCGCCGTGCTCGTTGGCTGCGGCTCGAAAGAAGGTTCGTCATCGTCGGGAACCGCCGGCGGCACGGTGATCATCGACACGCCGGGCAACGCGGTGGCGATCTTCCCCCCCTACGTCGACGATCAAATTGGGCGATGGGTGCAGGACCTGGTGTTCGACCGGCTTGCCGATCTGAAGGCTGGCGGGACCACCATTGGCGACCGCGGATTCACGGCCCGCCTCGCACAGAAGTGGACCTGGGCGCCGGACTCGATGTCGATCGCGTTTTCCCTCGACCCGCGCGCCCGGTTTCACGACGGCACGCCCGTCACGGCGAGCGACGTCCGCTACAGCTTCAATGTCTTCACCGATCCGAAGGTCGGATCTCCAACTGCGCCGACGCTCACCAACATCGACTCGATCTCGGTCCGCGACTCGCTCACGCCGGTAGCGTGGTTCAAGCGGCGCACGCCGGAGCAGTTCTACGATCTCGCGTACCAGCTCGTGGTCTTGCCGCAACACGTGTACGCCGGCATTCCCGCGGATCAGCTGCGCACCTCCGCGGCCACGCGCTCGCTCGTCGGCAGTGGCCCGTTTCGGTTGGTGAAGTGGGAGGCCGGCGCGCGGCTCGAGCTCATCGCCGACACGTCCAACTATCGCGGACGTCCCAAGCTCGACCGGCTGATCATGACGGCAGTGGAAACGCCGACCGCGGCCACCCAAGTGCTCGCCGGCCAGGCCGACTTCGTCGAGGCGTTCCCCGTCGATCAGGTGCCCAAGCTCGACAGCAGCGCCGTGGCGCGCTCGAACATCGAACCGCAGCTCGGTTACACGTTCATGGGAATGAACCAGCACGTTGCCAAGTCGAAGACGGCGCCCAACCCGATCTTCTCCGACATCCGTGTGCGCCGAGCGCTGTCGATGGCAGTCGATCGGGTGGGCATGCTGCACAACGTGTTCGGCAACACCGGTCTGTTGGCGCACGGGCCGTTTCCGATGACCGCGTCGTACGCCGATAGCACGCTCAAGCTCCCCGCATTCGACACGACTGCCGCCAGGGCGATGCTCGATTCATCGGGGTGGCGCGTCGGAGCCGACGGCATGCGCTCCAAGAATGGCGTGCCGCTCCGCTTCTCGCTCATGAGTCCGACCACGAGCTTGTTTCGCCGTCGCTATGCCGTGTTGCTGCAGGAGCAGTTTCGACGGCTCGGCGTGCAGGTCGATCTCGACTTCGTGGATGGGCCCACCGCAGTCCTGCGCAGTCAGGCCGGCGACTTTCAGGCAATTCTTCACACGCCGGGAACTGATCCGAGCATCACGGGCGCGAAACAGTTCTGGGGAACCGGCGGCATCGGACCCGCGGGGCACAACATTCTTCCGTACTCGAATCCGAAAGTCGACGCGCTGCTCGACTCGGCCGCGGCGGCGTTCGATCCCGACAAGGCCAAGGCTGCCGCGTCGCGCGCCTTCCAGACGATCATCGACGACGTGCCCGCCATCTGGCTGTACGACGTCACGTATTACAACGGAATCAACCGGCGCATTACGATTCCCCAGCCCACGCTCGCCGGCTGGTGGATGAACGTCGAGCACTGGTCGATCCCAGCCGATAAGCGAATCCCGCGCGATCGCATCGGTCTCACGGCAGCCAAGCCCTGACCCGTGCGGCGACAGCTCGCCGCTCGCCTCGCGCAGTCGCTGATCGTCGTCATCATCGTGACGACGATCAGCTTCTTCGTCATCCGGTCGGCGCCCGGCGACCCGTTCTCGTACGAATCGACGACGATCACGCCGGCGATTCGCGACCACTGGCGCGAGCAGTTCGGCTATAACCGTCCCTTGCCGGTTCAGTTCATTCGCTACGTCACGAGCGTCGCGCACGGAGAGCTGGGCTATTCGTTTCAAATGCACGAACCGGTGGCCGTCGCGCTCGCAGCGGCGGTGCCGCGCACCTTGTTGCTCACCGGGTTGGCACTCGGGTTGAGCTTCCTGTTCGGGATCATCATCGGCGTGTTGCAGGCCACGCATCGCGACGGCTGGTTCGACCGCGTCACGTCGGCGGTGCTCCTGTTCTTCTATTCGCTGCCCGACTTCTGGGCGGCGCTCATGATCCTGCTGCTGTTCGCGTACTGGTGGCCCGTGCTGCCGGCGGGCAACATCGTCGACCCCGTGATGCACGATTACATGGGCGGCTGGGAGGCGCTCGTCGACCGTCTCCGGCATCTCGCGCTGCCCGTGCTCTCGTTCACGCTGCTGACCATGGCCGGCATCACGCGGTATCAACGCGCCGCGATGATCGAGACGCTGCCCATGGATTTCATCCGCACGGCGCGCGCGAAGGGACTCTCAGAGCGGCGGATCGTCTGGCGCCACGCCCTGCGAACGGCGCTGACTCCCATGGTCGCGCTCCTCGGATTGATGCTCCCTGCGCTCCTCGGCGGCGCGCTGTTCATCGAGAAGGTATTCGCCTGGCCGGGCATGGGATTGCTCGCCGCGGGAGCAGTCGCCGCGCGCGACTACGATCTCGTTACGGCCACGGTGATCGCCGGCTCGGTGATGGTCGTGATCGGCAGCTTTTTCGCCGACCTGTTGCACATGGCCATCGATCCTCGCGTCCGTGAGTAGCATCGGGCCGTCGTCGCGATCGATCGTCGGCCGGCTGTTGGCACACCGTTCCGCGCGCTGGGCGCTCGCCGTGATCGCGCTGCTCGTCGTCGCGGCGATCGCCGGCCCGTGGTTCACCGCGCATGCCGGGCACGAGCAGCTGGACATCGTCAAGCTCAAGAACACACCGCCGTCTTGGCGCTACCCGTTCGGCACCGACCAGTACAGCCGCGACCTGCTGACGCGCGTGCTGCTCGGCGCGCGCATCTCGCTCGCGGTGGCGACGCTCGCGGTGTTGCTGTCGACGACGCTCGGCACGGCGTACGGGCTGATCTCCGGCTACGCCGGCGGCGCGGTGGACGCCGCGATGATGCGCGTGCTCGACGGCTTTCTGTCCATTCCGCGCGTGCTGTTGCTGATCGCGATTCTAACGCTGTGGAATCCCGTCCCGCTGAGCGGGCTGATCCTGTTGCTTGGCGCGACGGGGTGGTTCGGAGTTTCGCGCATCGTGCGCGCGCAGACCCTGGCCACGCGACATCTCGAATACGTCGAATCGGCGCGGGCGCTCGGCGCCGGCACCGGCCGAATCTTGCTGCGTCACGTGCTGCCGAACATTGTCACGCCCGTGATCGTGACGGCGACGTTGGCCGTGGGGAACGTCATCGCGCTGGAGGCGGGTTTGTCCTATCTCGGCGTGGGCGCGCGCGAGCCGACGCCGAGCTGGGGCTCGATCTTCTTCGACGGCGTGGAGTTCTTCGCCGGCAACTGGTGGGTGGTCTTCTTCCCCGGCGTGGCCATCGTCGCGACGGTGTTGGCCTTCAATGTGCTCGGCGATGCCTTGCGCGACGTCCTCGATCCGCGGCAGCTTCACCGGAGCGCACCTGTGACCCCTGGAACTCAACCACGCGAGAATGGCTGACCCGCTCCTGCGCGTTCGCGATCTGCGCACCTACTTCTATACCGAGAACGGTGTCGCCAGATCGGTGGACGGCGTCAGCTTCGAGATCGGTGCCGGCGAAACGGTCGGGCTCGTCGGCGAGTCGGGGTGTGGCAAGTCGGTAACGGCCCTCTCACTGCTTCGATTGGTGCGGCCACCGGGCCGGATCGAGTCGACGAGCGAGATTCTGTTCGACGGACAGGATCTCGCGAAGCTCAGCGAGAAGGAGATGCGCAAGATTCGCGGGGCGCGGATGGCGATGGTGTTCCAGGAGCCGATGACCGCGCTGAACCCGGTCTTCACCGTCGGCGATCAGATCGCGGAAGTCGTGCGCGTCCACCACGGCGGCTCGAAGAAGGAAGCCTGGGCTCGCGCGGTGCAGATGCTCGAGACCGTGGGCATTCCCGCTCCCGAGCAGCGGGCCACGGAGTATCCGCACCAGCTCTCGGGTGGCATGCGGCAGCGCGTCGTCATCGCCATGGCGCTGGTGATGAACCCAGCCCTGGTCATCGCGGACGAGCCCACGACCGCGCTCGACGTCACGATCCAAGCGCAGATCCTCGAGCTGATGCGCGAGCTGCAGCAGCGGCTCGGAACGTCGATTCTGCTCATCACGCACGATCTGGGCGTCGTCGCCGAAACGGCGTCGCGCGTCATCGTGATGTATGGCGGCGAGATCGTCGAAGA
This sequence comes from Gemmatimonadota bacterium, assembly GCA_028287235.1. Lineage (GTDB taxonomy): Bacteria > Gemmatimonadota > Gemmatimonadetes > Gemmatimonadales > Gemmatimonadaceae > JAQBQB01. Next base: position 143,302 of record JAQBQB010000012.1, read on the forward strand.
GGCGCCGGTCGACGAGCTATTCAAAAACGCTCATCATCCGTACACCGAGGGCCTGCTCAACGCCATGCCGCAGGTGGGGCACGAGCGCGAGCGGTTGGCAACGATCCCGGGCTCCGTGCCGCCGCCCACCGCCTGGCCGAAAGCCTGCCGCTTCCACGACCGCTGCCCGTATGCGTGGGACCGCTGCGCCACCGAACATCCGCCGCTCTACCAGATTGGCCCCGGGCACAGCTCGCGCTGTCATCTCGCCGAGGAGCCGGAGCGGCGAGCGGACAAGCACGAGCCGTTCGTGGTGATGGCCGGAGCGGAAGGTAGACCATGAGCAACGCTCCTCTCCTCGCTCCGAGCTCGCCGCTGCTCTCCGTCCGCGATCTCACCAAGCACTTCCCCATCAAGAAGGGACTGCTGGGAAAGACCGCCGGCGCCGTGCGCGCCGTAGACGGCGTTTCGTTCGACGTCATGCCCGGCGAAACGCTCGGGCTCGTCGGCGAATCGGGGTGCGGCAAGTCGACCACGGGGCGAATGATTTTGCGCCTCATCGAGCCGACGGCGGGCACCGTGGAGTTCGACGGCATCGATCTCGTCTCGCTCGACTCGCGCGCCATGCGACGACTGCGGCGAAAGATCCAGGTGATCTTTCAAGATCCCTTCTCGTCGCTCAATCCGCGCATGACGGTAGGCGCCATCGTTCGCGAAGGGCTCACGATCCACAAGATCGCCGAGGGCGCGGCGGCCGACGCGAGAGTGCGGCAACTGCTCGACGAAGTTGGATTGCGCCCAGAATACGTGTCGCGCTACCCGCACGAGTTCTCCGGCGGCCAGCGCCAGCGCATCGGCATCGCGCGGGCCCTCGCCCTGCGGCCGAAGGTCATCGTCTGCGACGAGCCCGTGAGCGCGCTCGACGTGTCCATCCAGGCGCAGGTCATCAACCTGCTGGAGGACCTGCAGAACGAGTTCGACCTGACGTACCTGTTCATCGCCCACGACCTGTCCGTGGTGCGGCACATCTCGGACCGCGTCGCGGTGATGTACCTGGGCAAGGTCATGGAGCTCGCGGACCGGAACTCCCTGTACGAGGCGCCGCAGCACCCGTACACCCACGCGCTGCTGTCGGCCGTCCCGACTCCGGATCCCGCCAAGGAGCAGGCGCGGGAGCGTATCCTCCTCCGGGGGGATGTCCCGAGCCCGCTCAACCCACCCCCCGCCTGCGTCTTCCACACACGCTGCTGGAAGGCTCAGGACATCTGCCGCGTCGTGGAGCCCCCGCTGCTCCAGGTGTCACCCACCCATCAGGTGGCGTGCCACTTCCCCGAGGAGAGGAAGCTCGTCTAGCGATGGTCATCGCCCTGTCGGTCGTGCTCATCATCGCCAGCCTGCTGTTGGTCGTGCTGATCCTCCTCCACCGGGGGAAGGGCGGCGGCCTGTCCAGCATGTTCGGTGGCGGTGTCTCTGCAGGCCTCTCCGGTTCGTCGATCGCCGAGAAGAACCTCGATCGGATCACGATCGCTGTCGGCTTCATCTGGTTCGCGTGTGTGATCGCGCTCGGCCTGCTGCTGAAGGCGGCAGAATCCGGCGCCGGGGCCTGATCCGCCCCTGGGCGCCCTAGACTGCGCCGAACGCAGTTCGGACTCGCAGAGGACAGGAGCGGACAAC